>JBIKJX010000206.1:0-4177 GCA_044360785.1 Limnohabitans sp. | reverse complement strand
GCCGATGAGATCAACAGCTTGGGCCACATGGTGAAGGGCGGCGGCGCAGCGCTGACACGCGAGAAAATTGTGGCAGCACAATCAAATATGTTTGTTTGTATCGCGGATGAATCGAAGTTGGTAGAAACCTTGGGCGCTTTTCCGTTGCCAGTGGAAGTGATTCCCATGGCCAGTTCACGCATCATGGCTCAATTTGCTGCGATGGGCGGGCAAGCTCAAGTTCGCATGAAGGACGGCGCACCGCTCGTCACAGACAACGGGCAGCACATCATTGATGTCAAAGGTTTGAAAATCCAAGACCCAGTCGCTTTTGAGACGCAAGTCAGCCAGTGGCCAGGCGTTGTCACGGTGGGTGTCTTTGCTCATCAGAAAGCCCAGGTTTGTTTGCTGGGCACATCTGATGGCGTTAAAACATTGAAGTTTTAATTCACTGGCGGTTTGACACTGCTGATGAATCCATTCCTTGGTGTCGCAAGAGGGCATTCAGCGATGGCTCTCTGCCTCTGAAGGCGACAAAAGATTCCAAAGCAGGACGACTTCCGCCTGCTTCCAAAATGGCTTCTAAATAACGTCGACCTGTATCGGGGTTGGGGCTGCCATCTGAAAGCGCTGTTTCTTCAAAAGCGGCATAAGCGTCAGCAGACAAGACTTCTGCCCACTTGTAGCTGTAATAGCCAGCCGCATATCCACCCGCGAAAATATGGCTGAAAGTATGCGCCATGCGGTTGAAAGAGGGTGGCTGGATGACAGCAACTTCTGCACGCACTTGATTCAAAACTGGCATGAAATCATTGTTTGGATTGTGTTCAGAGTGCAGCAGCATGTCTAGCAAACCAAACTCAATTTGTCGCAGTGTTTGAAGGCCACTTTGGAAGTTCTTTGCCGCCACCATTTTGTCAAACAGGGTTTGTGGCAGAGGTTCTCCTGTTTCAACATGCGCAGTCATGTGCCTCAATACGGACCATTCCCAACAAAAATTCTCCATGAATTGGCTAGGCAATTCAACCGCATCCCATTCAACCCCGCTAATGCCAGATACATCACGTTCATTGACTTTGGTGAGCATGTGATGCAGTCCATGACCAAATTCATGGAACAAGGTGATGACATCATCGTGCGTGAGGAGTGGTGGCTTGCCGTCGACGCTGTCTGCAAAGTTGCAGACCAAATGCGCAACCGGTGTTTGAAGTTGCTGGCTGTCGGGTCTGAGCCATCGGGCACGAACATCGTCCATCCATGCACCACCACGCTTGCCTGAGCGCGCGGGTGGATCCAAGTAAAACTGACCCACCAATTGTCCTTGTCGTTCGATTCGGTAAAAAGAAACAGCAGGGTGCCAAACTGGGGCTTGGTCCAGACGAATGCTCACATCAAACAATGTTTCAATGATCTTGAAGAGTCCTTGTAGAACTTTGGGCGCAGTGAAGTATTGCTTGACCTCTTGTTCACTGAAGCTGTAACGCGCCTCTTTGAGTTTTTCACCGATATAGGGCCAATCCCATGCTTGAGGATCTTTCAAATTGAGTTCTTTGGCGGCAAATTGACGCATGTCTTCAAGGTCTTGGAGTGCATAGGGCTTAGCCCGTTGTGCCAAGTCGCGAAGAAAGCCGATGACTTTGTTAGGAGAATCCGCCATTTTGGTGGCGACTGAAACTTCAGCGTAGTTTTGGTAACCCAATAACTTCGCTTCTTCTTGTCTCAGTTGCAGTATTTCTTGAATATTTTTGCTGTTGTCGAGTTCTGCAAATTCACTGTCGCATTGGTCCGAAGCACGCGTGACATAAGCCCTGTAAAGTTTTTGGCGCAGTTCACTGCGTTTTGCAAATTGCATGATGGGCAAATAGCAAGGCATCTTCAAAGTCAGTTTGTAGCCATCTCGACCTTCTTTTTCTGCAGCTTCACGGGCTGTGGTTTTGACATCTTCAGGAACGCCCTCTAAATCTTCTGCCATGACATAAAGGGCAAATTTGTCGGTGGCATCCAATGCGTTTTCACTGAATTTTTGGCTGATCTCTGCCAAGCGTTCTTGTATAGCGGCATAGCGTACCTTGGACTCGCCTTGAAGTTCTGCACCACCAAGAACGAAATTGCGAAGGGCATTGCGCAGTGCTTGTTTTTGAGCTGAGTCCAATGTACTAACCTGGACTTGTTTGTATTTGGCATAGAGCCGTTCATCTGCACCCAAACGAGTCCAAAACTCAGTGACCGCTGGCAATGATTCGTTATAGGCTGCACGCAATTCTGGACTGTCTGCCACACTTTTGAGGTGGTTAACCGCCCCCCATGCTGCACTGAGACGCTCCGTGGCCACATCCAAAGTTTTGGCGATGGCATGCCACTCTGCTGGGAAAGATGCGGCCGTCACCGTCTCTAGTGCTTGGGATGCCAAATCTAGCAACACATCGATGGCAGGTTTGACATGTTCAGGCTTAATCTGATCGAACAAGGGCAATCCACCTTGTTGCAACAGGGGGTTGAGATCGCTTTGCAGAGTAACTGTTTGTGACATAAGGAATGCTTCAGTGAATAAGTTTGTACAGAGGAATGCTTTGAATTAAAGACGTTCAGCCGCTTCCAAGGTGTTGACCAACAGCATGGTAATGGTCATGGGGCCGACCCCACCAGGAACGGGGGTGATGTACCCCGCAACTTTTTCAACGCCATCGAAATCGACATCCCCGCAGAGTTTTCCTTCATCGTTGCGATTCATGCCCACATCAATGACCACAGCACCCGGTTTGACCATGTCTGCAGTGAGTACATTGCGTTTTCCCACAGCAGCCACAATTACATCGGCCTGAAGCGTCATGGCTTTGAGGTTGGGTGTTGCGCTGTGACAGATAGTGACAGTCGCATTTTTCTGAAGCAACATGAGGGCCATTGGCTTACCCACGATGTTGCTTCTGCCAATGACCACGGCGTGTTTGCCTTTGAGATCGTAGCCAATGCTGTCCAACATTTTCATGCAACCGTATGGTGTGCATGGCCAAAAGCCCGGCATACCCGTCATCAGTGCACCGGCACTGGCGATGTGAAAACCGTCCACGTCTTTGTGGGGGGCAATGGCTTCAATGACTTTTTGTGCGTCAATGTGTTTTGGCAAGGGCAACTGAACCAAAATGCCATGAATGCTGGGGTCTTGGTTCAGTGTATCAATCCGTTCCAAAAGGACTTTTTCAGTCATGTCTTCTGGATACTTTTCAAGCAAAGAGTGGAGGCCACAATCTTGGCAGGCTTTGACTTTGTTTCGAACGTAAACTTGGCTTGCAGGGTTATCGCCAACCAAAACAACAGCCAATCCGGGTGTGATGCCTTTTGCTTTAAGGGCAGCTGCGCGTTCAGTGATTTGAATGCGTAACTTTTGTGAGAGTGCGTTGCCGTCTATTCTTTGTGCGGTCATTGTTCAGTGCAGTTTTGAGGTGGTTCAAGTAAAAACGCCCGCGAGTACGAAGATCACGGGCGTTTTGAGTAAGCGTTGCATTAGGCTTTGGGAGCGTTTTGTCCTAAGGCTATTTTGAGCAAATCTGCAACTGTGTTGGCGTTCAGTTTTTCCATGATGTTGGCCCTATGGGCTTCAACGGTTTTGATGCTGATACCTAGATCGTCGGCAATTTGTTTGTTCAATCGACCGGCCACAATTCTTTCCAAGACCTGCGCTTCACGTCCAGTGAGTTTTGAGAGCAAAGCATCGCGGTTGGCAGCGTTTTGATGGTCAGAAAATGAGTCTCTGGCACTTTCAAGCATGCGTTCGACCAAGCCAACAAGCTCGTCTTCCTTGAATGGCTTCTGAATGAAATCCATCGCACCTTTTTTCATGGTGTTGACGGCCATAGGAACATCGCCATGGCCTGTGATGAAGACGATAGGGAGGGGCGAGCGTCGTTCTACCAATTTGTCTTGCACTTCAAGACCGGTCATGCCACCCATGCGGATGTCCACAATCAAGCAAGCCACTTCACGGGGGTCGTATCGGCTAAGAAAAGACTCAGCAGAATCGAAACAACGGACTCGATAATCTTTGCCTTCTAGCAGCCACTGGAGTGAATCGCGTACGGCTTCATCGTCATCAACGACATAGACTGTGCCTTTTTTGGGTATCAAGCTCATGGGGTTTTCCGCTTCATTGATCAATCAAAGGTTGTTGGGGGCTGGTATCCAGAAAGAAAAGCAACATCCC
>JBIKJX010000203.1:0-4190 GCA_044360785.1 Limnohabitans sp. | reverse complement strand
GTGCCTGGACGCCAGCGTCCAATGGCTTGGCCAAAGTTTCAGCGGCCTGATATTGCAGGTCGGCACTGTCAATGAAGTGTTGCTGGATGCGCAGGTCTAACATGCACTGAATGATACCCTTAGCCTATGACCTTGGGCCAAGCAATTTAGCAAGCGTCTGCATCAAAAGCCGCCTTCTGCCAATGCAGGCCATGAGCCTCCCAGGCAAGAACATCGAAGCGCGTAGGCGGCAAGGTGCGGTATCGGCACAAAAAGTAGCGTGCTGCAAAAATAATGCGGCGCTGCTTGACTCGACTGACACTGCCCAAAGCACCCCCAAACCGACTCAGTGTGCGCTTCCTGACCTCAACAAACACCACGGTACCGTCAGATTCTTGCAAAATAAGGTCTATTTCGCCACCACCCCGGCCGGGCGTTCGATAATTGCGATGCAGCAAACGCAAGCCCTGTCGTTGTAAAAAATGCAGTGCGTCATCTTCTGCTGCATCGCCCGCTTGTTTGGTGGTTTGCATGCTGCTTCAATTTATGAGACCTAGGAACCCCATTGACGTCATCTTTTGAAAATTCTGACAACGCTGCAATGCCTGATGGGGCAGGCTTGGTACCGTCGTCAAACAATGTGGGCATGTCTGTGTCGTCGGTGTACGGCAAAGCCTTTCAAGCAGCCCGTGAGGCAGTGGGTCCTCAAAACCACCCCGTCAGCACACTGTATGTGGTGGCCACCCCAATTGGCAATCTGTCCGACATTACTTTGCGCGCTTTGTATGTCATTGAAAGGGCCGATACCTTGGCCTGCGAAGACACCCGCCACACGCAACAACTGTTGCGAGCTTATGGTTTAGATCGGAACAACGCGCAACTGCTGGCAGTGCATCAGCACAATGAAACCGAAGCGGCCGCACAAGTCATTGCCCGTTTGGCACAAGGCCAACGTGTGGCCTACGTGAGCGATGCAGGCACGCCCGCCATCAGCGATCCCGGCGCGCGTTTGGTAGCAGCCGTGGCATCAGCAGGTTACAGGGTCATGCCTTTGCCCGGTGCTAGCAGCGTGACCACATTGCTCAGCGCATCAGGCATGACAGGCGAAGGCGGTTTTGTGTTTATGGGCTTCTTGTCGTCCAAAGCCACTGAGCGGCAACGCGCTGTAGAAATACTGAAAGGCGAGTCTCGCGCCGTGGTTTTGCTAGAGGCACCGCACCGCATTGAGGCTTTGGCGCAAGCGCTGTCCAGTTTAGGTTCTCGCCTCATCACTGTGGGCCGTGAGTTAACCAAACAATTTGAAACCGTGCATACCGTCGAAGCACAAAAACTACCCGCTTGGTTTGCCGAAAAAACCGATCATGTGCGCGGAGAATTTGCCTTGGTCATTCATGCTTTGGAGAAGTCCAAGCACGACAGCAACGAGGCTTTGGATGCAGACAGTCTGCGCACCTTGAAATTGTTGTTGGCTGAATTGCCTTTGAAAACCGCAGTGAAACTCACCAGCGACATTACAGGGGCATCCAAGAACGTGGTTTACGACACAGCGCTTGGTTTAAAAAAGGGTTTGGATTGAACCATGGCCTTTGAACGCCATTGACTCAAAGCCGTGGGTTCAACGCTTGCGCAATCCCAACCACATCACCGTTCCCACCACCAAAGCGGCGCCCACCAATTGAATGGGTGCAATGGCTTGACCCAGCAGCGCCCATGCCAAGGTCAAGGCAAACACGGGCTCGACATTCATGATGGCCGAGTTGCCCACCACGCCCAGCCTAGGCAACACCGTGAACATGATGGTGAAGGCCGTGCCATATAAAAAAGTCAACATGCCCAAACCCCACCAACCCGCTGGCGCCTGTGGCATGTGAAATCCACCTTGGCTAAGGGCTGCAGCGACTGCCAATACGCCCACCAAAGACATGGTGGAAAAAGTGCGCAAGCGACCATCTAAATCGGCGGTTTCGTGTTGGGTGTAAACCAGTGCCAAACCAAAAGTAGCGGAGGCGGCCAAAGCAAACGCCACACCGCTGCCAATTTGAGCCCAATGTTCAGCAGCACCCAAGCCAGACGCAGCGCCCATCACATCGAGCGCCAAAGCCAAGCCCACCAGGATGAGTGGCATGCTCCACAGCACCGCTTTTTCTGGTTGGTGTTTGTAAAGCACACGGGCCCAAAATGCTGTCGACAAAGGGTAGGTATTGAAGGCCAACAAAGCCAACGCAACAGGCAATCGGGCCACAGCAGAATACAAACACACGCTTTGTACCGCAATCAACAGCCCAATGATCGGCAAGTATTTTTTGTGTTGCGCCGTGATGCGCAGCGACACTTTTTGTTGCCACAAAATCAAACCGACCACCACTGCCGTGACAACACTTCTAAAGCTGACTGCAGTCACAACATCGACACCATGATTGAAAGCAAAACGAGCCGACACATGGTTGGCGCCCATCATGAAGGCGATGAGCAGCAAAGTGGCAAACGCCGTTGTCGACAGGGCTTTGGATTTTTCAGTCATGTGTCATTGTGCGGGATAGAGTCCCCGCACGCTGGCATGCAAGCGACTGAGGCCCAGCAGCGCATCTGTAAAGGGTGTGCTGACTTGTGTGAGTTGGCCCAATTCACGCACAGCACTGACCAAGGCATCGAGCTCAACAGACTTACCCGCCTCTACATCTTGCAGCATGGACGTTTTGAATGCGCCCAGCTTCAAAGTGACCGCATGTCGATCCTCTGGCGTTTGTGCGATTGGAATTCCAACCCTCTCACCAATCGCCTTGGCTTCCAACATGACACTTGAAACAAATTGGCGAACCAAATCGTCTTGCATGATGAGGTCTGTGGTGGCGCCCGTGATGGCACTGACAGGGTTCACGGTCATATTGCCCCAAAGTTTGAACCACACATCTTTTTGAATTTGAGCCGACGCGCTGGCATTGAAACCTGCTTCTTGTAAATCTGCCACCAACTGTTGCACACGTGGACTGACCACGCCGTTTTGCGCAGCCGGTTCGCCCAAAATCAAACCCTGTCCAAAGTGATGGCGCACCACGCCTGGTGCATCCAGCGAGCAACTGGCGTGGACCACGCAACCGACCACATGCTGGGGCGGGATGGCTTTGGCAATGAGCCCTTGCGGATCGATGGTGTTGAGCGTCGTGCCTTGCAACTTGCCACCAAAACCTTGGAAAAACCACCAAGGCACACCGTTCATGGCCGTCATCACCATGGTGTGAGGGGCCAGCAAAGGCGCGATGCCCTGAGCCACATCCAACATGGCCGGTGCTTTGACCGCCACGATGATCAAATCTTGGGGGCCTAAATCGGCAGGGTCTGCAGACACTTTGACATTGGCACTCAAGCGAGCTTCAGGCGCCTGCGCCTGCGTTTGCACGCACTGAAGCCCCTTCTGTTGCAATGCGTCCAAAGTCAGACCCCGCGCAACCACGCTAACTTGATGACCTTTTTGTGCCAAATGCACCCCGATCCATCCGCCGATGGCACCTGCACCATAAATGCAAACTTTCATAAACGCCAGCTTTCTTCAAGACGCTGAATGCTGCGTTCGACTTGTCGGATGAGCGCATCCAACACATCGTTACCGGCACCATGATTGGGGTTGAACTGAAGTGCGTCACGTGTGCATTTGGCGGCGATGACATCACTCACAGGAATGACTGCAGAGGGCCCACCCATGCTGAACGTGGCCAATTGAATTTCACATGCGCGTTGCAAGGTCCACAAAATGGCGAACGTTTGAGGCAGCGTAGCGCCCCATGAAAGCAAACCATGGTTGCGCAAAATGACGGCTTGCTTGTTGCCAATGCTGGCCAACAAACGTGGCGCTTCTTCGGCGTGAATGGTGATGCCTTCAAAGTCATGGTAGGCAATCATGTCGTGCAATTGGGCTGTATAAAAATTGGTCTGTTGCAAACCATCCTTGAGGCAAGCCACCGACACACCTGCTGTGGTGTGCGTGTGCATTACACAATGCGCCTCTGACAAGCTGTCGTGCAAAGCCGCATGAACCGTGAAGCCCGCTGGATTGACAGGATAAGGCGAGCCGTCCAAGACCTTGCCATGCAAATCAATTTTGACCAAGTTGCTGGCGGTGACTTCGCTGTAATGCAAACCAAATGGGTTGATCAAAAAATGTTTTTCGGTACCACTGACCTCGTGCGGTAAGCGCAAGGTGATGTGGTTGTAAA
>JBIKJX010000350.1:0-2762 GCA_044360785.1 Limnohabitans sp. | reverse complement strand
CCCCTGAGGCTCGTCAAGCTTTGCTCAACCGCTCTGGTCGCAACGTTTCGGTCGAAGCCAATGAGCAGCAACAACTGCTCACACTCACCACACGCTGGCTCAAAAACGAAAACGACGCTCAGTTTCAGCGCATGGTCATCACGCGCAGCAGCGACAACAAATTCAGCGTTCGCACCGACACAGCCCCCTTGACTGCCAGCGTGCGCATGGCCGGCGGTACCGTGGCTTCGTCCTTGTATGCGGCATCTGACGAAGCTCGCCTGCCCGACAGCGTCACTCGCCAGTTGGCCGATGTGTTCTCTGGCCAAATTGACTTCCACCGTGCATTGCGCAAGGGCGCAGTGTTTTCAGTGGTTTACGAAACCTTAGAAGCCGAAGGCGAGCCGCTCCGAACAGGTCGCTTACTCAGTGCCGAAATTACCAACGACAAGAAAACCTACGACGCCATTTGGTTTCAAGAGCCTGGCCAAAAAGGCGCTTACTACACCATGAAAGGCGACAGCCTGCGCCGTGCATTCTTGGCCTCACCTGTGCCTTATTCACGCTTAACCAGCGGCTTTGGTACACGCTTCCATCCTATTCTGCAAACTCAGCGCGCCCACACTGGCGTCGACTACGCAGCACCCACCGGCACACCGGTCATGTCTGTAGCCGATGGCGTTGTCACCGAGAGCAGCTACCAAGGCGCCTACGGCAACATGGTGGTCATTCAGCACAATGCGCGTCAAAGCACCGTCTACGCCCACCTTAGCCGCATGCAAGTTAAACGCGGTCAAACCATCAAGCAAGGTGACATCATTGGCGCGGTTGGCAGCACCGGATTGTCTACGGGCCCACACCTGCACTTTGAATTCCGCATTGGCGGCCGCCACGTCGACCCCCTCACCTTGGCCCAACAAGGTTCAGCAGAACCCATCTCTTCGGCTTTGCGCCCTCAGTTCAACCAACGCGCCCAAGTGGCCCGTTCACAGTTGATGGCTGCGGCGCAAATGCGCCAAGGCAACGTTCAATAATTTTCAGCGTTGGCAGGGGCCGGGTTGACCTCTTCCATCCCTTCTGCGCCAGCCACCTTGCCAAACGCATTGGCAATCCAACCCAGTATGCAACTTTTTATTGGCTTGATGTCTGGCACCTCCTTGGATGGCGTGGATGGTGTGTTGCTTCAAAATTTGTCTCCTGGTGTTTTGAACACGCCCAGCCTGAAAGTCTTGCAGCATGTGTTTCAACCATTTGATGCTGAATTTCGTGCAGAGCTCTTAAGTTTGAATACACCTGGCGACAATGAGTTGCATCGTGCGGCATTGGCTGGCAATTGCTTAGCAAGGAACTATGCGCAAGTCGTCAAAGCCTTGCTTAAAGCCAGCGGCCTCCAAGCCAAAGACATCCAAGCCATTGGCGCACATGGTCAAACCGTGCGGCATCGCCCACTTGAATTTGATGCCGATCCGCGCACGGGTCAACCCGCTGTGGGCTATACCCTTCAACTCAACAACCCCGCATTGTTGGCCGAACTCACTGGCATCGATGTGGTGGCCGAATTTCGCACGCGTGATTTGGCTGCAGGTGGACAAGGCGCTCCCTTGGTGCCAGCCTTTCATGCAGAAGTTTTTGGTAATCCGGCGCACACAGTGGCCGTGGTCAACATTGGCGGCATTTCCAACATCAGCATCTTGCGTAATAACGCAACCACAGGCTTTGATTGCGGCCCAGGCAATGCACTCATGGACTACTGGGTGCAAATGCATCTGGGCAAAGACTACGATGCCAACGGTGCGTGGGCAGCACAAGGCACAGTGATTGCACCGCTGCTACAAAAATTGTTAAAAGAGCCTTTCCTGCATCAAACACCTCCCAAAAGTACAGGCAGAGATTTGTTCAACCCTGCTTGGTTGCAACAACATTTACAGCCGGACTATGCGGCAGTGGATGTACAAGCCACGCTGTGCGAATTGACGGCTGTGGCCATTGCACAAGATTTAAAAAATCATGCACTTGAGGCCAAGCAATTGTGGGTGTGCGGCGGTGGTGCGCTCAATGGCTTTTTGGTGTCGCGCTTGCAAGCACATACACCGGGTGTACAGGTTGCTTCTACAGAAGCACATGGCCTGCCACCTTTGCAAGTCGAAGCTGCTGCCTTTGCGTGGCTGGCCGCCAAAGCCATGAAGCGTGAAACAGGTAACCTAGAAAGCGTCACGGGCGCTAGAGGCGCCCGTGTGTTGGGGGCCATCTATCCTAGATGACCTATTGTTAATCTCAATGAATTAGGTTGAGAAAGAAGAACCGCAACCACAAGTGCTTGTGGCATTGGGGTTCTTGATGACAAACTGCGCGCCTTGCAGGTCTTCTTTGTAATCAATTTCTGCACCAATGAGGTACTGGTAGCTCATGGCATCGATCAGCAGTGACACGCCATGTTTGGTCATGGTGGTATCGTCTTCGTTGACGATTTCGTCAAAGGTAAATCCGTACTGGAAGCCAGAGCAACCACCGCCTTGTACAAACACGCGGAGTTTCAAATCTGGATTGCCTTCTTCGGCAATGAGGTCTGCAACTTTTGCGGCGGCACTGTCGGTAAAGACAATGGGTTCGGGCATTTCTGTTTGGACTGTTTCGGCTAAGGCGCTCATGATTTTCTCCGTCTACTGGGTGAGTAGTATAGTGGATCAGTCAACAATTAGTTTTTAATAACTGCCTTGGTAGGAGGGGCTTATCTGAGCTCCGTACGGGCAGAGGCGGCGGCTGTATTCGGATTAGCTCAACTT
>JBIKJX010000201.1:0-4245 GCA_044360785.1 Limnohabitans sp. | reverse complement strand
GGCGCCATTGCATCGGGTCAAAGCTTGGCTGACAACTGGATCTTGATCATGCTGGGTTTGGTTTTGACGGGGCCTTTGGTCTGCGCCAGCAGTCAAGCCGTCAACGATTGGTTTGATCGGCACGTCGACGCCATCAATGAACCTCACAGACCCATTCCTTCTGGACGCATGCCAGGCAAATGGGGTTTGGGCATTGCGGTGCTTTGGACTGCCTTGTCTTTGTTCTGGGCAACGCTCATGGGCACCTGGGGTTTTGTTGCATGTGCGTTGGCCATCGCATTTTCTTGGGCCTACAGCGCACCGCCTGTCCGCTTAAAGAACAACGGATGGTGGGGTGCTGCAGCGTGCGCGCTCAGTTACGAGGGCTTGGCTTGGCTCACGGGCACAGCGGTCATGTTGGGTGGCGCATGGCCGGGCAATTACTCAATTTGTTTGGCCTTGCTCTACAGCTTGGGTGCCCACGGCATCATGACCTTGAACGATTTCAAAGCCATTGAGGGCGATCGACAAATGGGCATTGCATCTTTGCCTGTGAAGTATGGCCCTCAAGGTGCAGCGCGCATTGCGTGTCTCATGATGTGGACCCCGCAAGTGGTAGTGGCTGTACTGCTGTTCAATTGGCAATTGCCTTTGCATGCGCTGTCAGTGCTGGTGCTGAGCTTTATGCAATGGCCCCTGATGTTTAAATTCTTAAACAACCCCGTAGAACGTGCCTTGCATGTCAGTGCCTTTGGCGTGCCCATGTTTGTGAGCGGCATGATGGTCAGCGCTTGGGGTTTGCGTCAACTCAACGCGGTGGGGGTTCTATGACATCGCCCGTTTTTGGTTGGTTTCAAATCATTCGTCTGGGATTGATCCAAGCTTGCTTGGGCGCGGTGGTGGTGGTAACCACATCCACACTCAATCGCATCATGGTGGTGGAGTTGGCGTTTCCTGCATTGTTACCAGGTGCCTTGGTGGCTTGGCATTACGCGGTGCAGATGGTGCGTCCCCGCATGGGCTACGGCGCAGACAAAGGAAGGCGCAGCACCCCTTGGATGATGGGCGGCATGATGGTCTTGGGCATCGGGGGTGTGATGGCGGCAGTGTCAACCATTTGGATGGCCACTGAGCCTGTGTGGGGCATTGCCTTGGCTGTACTGTCGTTCAGTTTGATTGGCTTGGGTGTGAGTGCTTGCGGCACCTCATTGCTGACCCTGATGGCCAAGCAAGTCCCCGATCAAAAGCGCGCACAAGCGGCGACAACAGTGTGGCTCATGATGATCATGGGCTTTGCCATCACTGCGGGCACCGTTGGTAAATTGATTGATCCCTACACACCAGAAATTTTGTTGAAGGTGTCTGCATGTTTGAGTTTGCTGACCACCAGCATCACCGCCATTTGCTTGTGGCGATTGGAAAGCCCAACGGCGCAATCAGTGCCACAAAATAAACCAACAGCCGCAGACTTTAAACAAACTTTCAAAGAAGTCTGGGCAGAACCCAAGGCCAGAACTTTCACCATTTTTGTCTTTCTGTCCATGCTGGCCTACAGCGCGCAAGATTTGATATTGGAGCCTTTTGCTGGCGCTATTCACGGCATGTCGCCAGGACAAACAACCCAACTTTCTGGGTGGCACCACATGGGTGTGCTCATTGGCATGTTGTCTGTGGCTGGCGCAAGTACCCGTTGGGTCGCTGGCCGTTTGGGTTCAGTGCAAGCTTGGATGGTGGGCGGCTGTGTGTTTTCAGCCATTGCAACGGTTGGCTTGTCTTCTTCTGCATTGGTCAACATGACCGATGCTTGGCCTCTGAAAGCCAATGTGATTTTCTTAGGCGTTGCCAATGGTGCCTTTTCGATTGCCGCCATCGCCACCATGATGCGCTTGGCAGGTGAGGGCGGCACGGGTCGCGAAGGGACGCGCATGGGTTTATGGGGCGCGGCACAAGCAGCGGCCTTTGGTTTGGGCGGCTTAGTGGGAACAGGTGCCAGCGATTTGGCACATGCACTGCTGCAAGATTCTCGATCAGCCTATGTGGCTGTGTTTGCTTTTCAATCCTTGATGTTTTTGGCCTCTGCCGTGGTTGCCATGCGCATGCGCGCAGGTGACGTGAAGTCTTCAGAAATGTCTATCGACAACCAAGTCCTCTGGAAAGGTGGATCTACATCATGAGTCAAACTGATTACGATTTTGTCGTCGTGGGGGGCGGCCCCTCAGGCGCGACGGCTGCCAACGATTTAGCCTGTGAAGGCTGGCGTGTCTTGTTGCTAGACCGACAAGGCCGACCCAAACCTTGCGGTGGTGCCATTCCGCCAAGGTTGATCAAAGACTTTGAAATTCCAGATCATTTGTTGGTGGCCAAAGTCAATTGCGCCCGCATGATTTCACCCGCCGACAACAAGGTCGACATTCACATCGACAATGGGTTTGTGGGCATGGTGGACAGAATTGACTTTGATGAGTTTTTGCGTGCACGTGCAGCGGCTTCAGGCGCTGTTCGGCAGCAAGCTGTTTTTGACAAAGTGCAGCACGATGAAGCGGGCACCTTATGGGTCCACTACACCCCTGTTCATGCCAAAGAACATTCAGCCGTAGAGCATGCCAAACCCGTCAAGGTCAGTGCGCGCATGGTCATTGGTGCCGACGGTGCTAAATCAGAAGTGGCTCGTCAGCAAATTCCAATGGCTGACAAAACAAAGTATGTTTTTGCATATCACGAGATCATTCAAGCGCCCGTAGAAAAACCAAGCCACGATGGCCAACGCTGTGACGTGTATTACCAAGGCGAAGTTTCGCCAGACTTTTATGGTTGGGTTTTTCCGCACGGCAACACCATGAGCGTGGGCACCGGCAGTGCTGACAAAGGCTTTTCCCTCAGAACAGCCACGGGTCATTTGCGCAAAGTTGCTGGCCTCACGGATGCGCCCACCTTGCGGCGTGAAGGCGCGCCCATTCCCTTGAAACCACTGCCCAAATGGGACAATGGCAAAGATGTGTTGGTAGTGGGTGATGCCGCGGGCGTGGTCGCCCCCTCATCGGGCGAAGGCATTTACTACGCCATGGATTGCGCCAGAATCATGGCCAGGGCGGCACATGAGGCTTTGAAAACGGGCGATCCTTCGTACCTGAAAAAAGGCCGTAAAAAATTCATGAAACAACACGGCAAAGTGTTCTGGATTTTGGCCATCATGCAATACTTCTGGTATCAGAATGACAAGCGTCGCGAAAAGTTCGTCAAAATTTGCGAAGATCGCGATGTGCAGAGACTCACCTTTGAGTCTTACATGAACAAAGAGTTGGCCAGAAAAGATCCAATGGCGCATGTCCGAATATTCTTCAAAGACATGGCCCATTTGCTAGGACTGGCCCGAACCTAAAGGGGCCCCATTGCAAATCAATCCAGCAACACTCAAAACCTTTGCGATTGCATTTGCACTGAGTTATCTCACCGCAGGGATTGGCGGCGGCCTGACCGAGTTAGGTCCTTGGTATTTTTCTCTGAAACATCCTGCATGGAAGCCACCAGACCCCTACTTTGGGGTCATCTGGACCACCATCTTCACCCTTTGTGCCATCAGTGGGGCATTGGCATGGCAGTCAGCGCAGGGTCAAAATGAGAAAAAAAGAATTATTTTTTTGTTTGGCATCAACGCTTTTTTGAACATTTTGTGGAGTGCCATCTACTTCAAATTGCAGCGACCCGATTGGGCCGTCTTTGAGGTGGTTTTTTTGTGGTTGTCCATCATGTTTTTGGTGATGGGTCTTTGGCATATCTCTAAAAAAGCGGCTTTGTTGCTCATACCCTATTGGGTATGGGTCAGTGTGGCCACCGTTTTGAATGTTGCCACTGTCAAGCTGAATGGCCCATTTTGAGACCCAAATTAACCCAAATTGTCAGAAAAATTTCATCAAAATGGGCTATTCTCTCAAGCCTTACTAAGGGTTAAAGGGGTTGAATGAAAGCCCGCTTCTCTTTATAAACAGATTTCTATTAGCGGATCGGCATGCTATGTTGCTGGCAAAATTTTGCCCCGGTCACCCATCAGGTTGGCACGCTATCCTTCGCAAGGAAATTGCATGTCTAAGTTCAACGGCTTAGGGAGTTCATCTCAGCGCCCCAACGATACGGGGGCTGCTAATGACGAGTGCAAGGATTCCCTTCTGGATGTGATTGAGTCACAAATCATCCCCAGACTGTTGAATTCTCAGCAACTCATCTCAAGCCAGTCCATCAGCGCCGACTCTCCAGAGTTTGGCGAGCCAG
>JBIKJX010000011.1:0-14797 GCA_044360785.1 Limnohabitans sp. | reverse complement strand
GCAACATTTCTACAGAACACATTCGGCTGTCGCAAAACAACATTGTGGATCCGGAAAACCGGTACGCACAGATCTTCAAAATTCAGGTGCAATTGCCGCCCGACATTTCTGAAGTCGATCGCCGCGGCATCTTAAATTCCATTGAACGATGCACCGTTAAAAAAGTGGTGCAAGAGGGTCCTGAATTTGTCATTGAAGAAGTGGCAAATCTTGATGCCGATGCGCAAGCCTTGTTAAGCCTTCAAGCAGATGCAGAACGTCGCACTTTCATCTTAGGCAAAGACCTGCCCTTAGAGCAAACCATTGCTAACATGTCGGGCATCTTGGCCGGCTTGGGCATCAAGATTGAAATTGCCTCCTGGCGCAACATCATTCCCAATGTGTGGTCACTGCACATTCGCGATGCGCATTCCCCCATGTGTTTTACTAACGGCAAAGGCGCGACCAAAGAAAGTGCGCTGGCGTCTGCATTGGGTGAGTACATCGAGCGTCTGAACAACAACCATTTTTACGCGGGTGCGTATTGGGGTGAAGACCTGGCCAATGCAGAGTTTGTGCATTACCCCAATGAGAAGTGGTTCAAGCCAGGCAAGAAAGATGCACTGCCCAAAGAAATCCTGGACGCTTATTGCAGAAAAATTTACAACCCTGATGGCGAGTTAAAAGGCTCGCATTTGATTGACACCAACTCGGGCAATGCAGAACGCGGTATTTGCGCACTGCCCTATGTGCGCGAATCGGACAAACAAGTGGTGTACTTTCCATCCAACTTGGTCGAAAACTTGTTTGTCAGCAACGGCATGAGCGCAGGCAACACATTGGCCGAAGCGCAAGTTCAATGTTTGTCTGAAATATTTGAGCGTGCTGTTAAACGAGAAATTTTGGAAGGCGAAATTTGCTTACCTGATGTCCCTGCTGACGTGTTGTCAAAGTACCCCAGCATCATGGCGGGCATACAAGGCCTTGAAGCTCAAGGCTTTCCGGTGTTGGTTAAGGATGCATCCTTGGGCGGTCAATATCCGGTCATGTGCGTGACTTTGATGAATCCGCGCACGGGCGGTGTGTTTGCGTCCTTTGGCGCGCATCCCAGTTTAGAAGTGGCCTTAGAGCGTAGCCTCACAGAACTTCTACAAGGACGGAGTTTTGAAGGCCTGAACGATTTGCCGCCACCCACCTTTGAGAGCAATGCAGTAACCGAGCCCTACAACTTTGTCGAACACTTTATTGACTCCAGCGGCATTGTGTCTTGGCGCTTCTTCAGTGCCAAGGCCGACTTTGAGTTTGTGGAATGGAATTTTGCAGGCCAAGGGAGTACTGCCAATGCAGATGAAGCTGCGCGCTTGTTGGGTATTTTGAAAGACATGGGCAAAGAGGTTTACACAGCGGTCCACGGCCAATTGGGCGCCATCGCATGTCGAATTTTGGTACCGGGATATTCCGAAATTTACCCAGTAGAAGATTTGATATGGGACAACACTAACAAGGCATTGCTGTTTCGCGAAGACATTCTGAATTTGCATCGTTTAGACGATGGGCAATTGGCTGCCTTGTTAGACCGTCTGGAAAACAATGAGCTAGACGAATACGCCGACATCGCCACGCTCATTGGCATTGAGTTTGATGAGAACACCGTTTGGGGCCAACTGACGGTGATGGAGTTGAAACTGCTGATCAATTTGGCATTGAAGCAGTTGGAAGCTACGCATGATTTGGTAGGTGCCTTTTTGCAATACAACGACAACACCGTTGAGCGCAAATTGTTTTATCAAGCCTTAAATGTGGTGCTTGAAGTTGCCCTTAATGACGATCTCGACATCGCTGACTATTTGCATAACTTCCGCCGCATGTTTGGCAATGAGAGGATGGATGCCGTACTAGACTCAGTCAACGGCAAGGTTCGTTTCTATGGCTTAACTTCCACCAGCATGAAATTGGAAGGCTTGGACCGACATCACCGATTGATTGACAGTTTGAGAAAACTGCATGTTGCGCGAGGTACACGCGCAAATAGCACCAATTGTTAGCCGTGATGCGTTTTTACAAAGATGGAAAAATTCGATCTGAAATTTGTTGCGCCAGTTGTGGTCTTAAATTGGCATGGATAAAACGACCAAAATAAGTGGTGCGTTGGCCTTGTCGAATGAGTATCAGTGCGTTTTTGTTCAAGGTCTTGTCGACTCTTGTTAGAGAGCGTTCTAATTCCGTATAACTTGTTTTGAAGCCATACTTTTGTTCTATTTTGATCATGCCGTCTTGCATGACCAGTTTTTCATAGTCATTGGCATGAACGGCGTTGTAAAAATAGGCAATCAATAGAATGGCAATTTCCAACAGTGAAAAAGGCAGCACCAAAGATGCGCCCATCCAATAAAACCCAGCGCCAATTGCCAGCGATATCAAACCTAAGACCGTAAAGATCAGTGCCATCTGGGTGGGCGAAATAGAGATGTTTCGCTTCAGATGCCAACTCCAACTTGTGCCGTCAAAACTACCAAGAATCTGGCTCGTCATGTCTGTTTTATTCATCTCTCATCGTTTAAGCGTTTTGACCTTGGTATACGCGTGCAGCATTGCGGCTAAACATATTTGATCGCTCTTCCAAAGTCAGATGGCTTGTTAGCCGTTTGAATGCATTCCACAGTGTGCTGTAGCCATAGGCCTGCTTGTCTACCGGAAAGTTGCTTTCGAACATACAGCGATCAGGGCCGAATTGTTCGATGCAGGTTTCTACATAAGGCTTGAGTAAATTGGCCAATTCTAGGGAAGATGGCGGTGTAGGTCTTTCATGCAACCAAAGACCCGTGATGGGCATCCCAAATCCCCCCACTTTCACGACCACGTTGGGACATTTGGCCAATGCAGCCAGTCCAAGCGCCCAGTTTTTAAATGCCTGGGCCGTATCGTTCTGATAGGGCCCCACACCCAAGGGCGTGCCTGCATGGTCAAGCACAATCGTCGTTTCAGGAAAAGCGCGCGCCAAATCCATCACATCTTTTATCTGTGGATGGTAGACCCAAGCATCAAACACAAGACCCATGGCAGCAAGTTGTTGAAATCCTTCTCTGAACTTTGGATCGGCCAGTCGACGAGGCGGAACAGGGCGCATGACAAAATTTCGCAATTCGCTGTCGTCATAAGGCGTCACATATCGAATGCCCCTTAACCTGCCACCCGCGACCTCATGTTGCTTTGCAAGGACTTCTTCAACTTTGCTGCCTAACATCAGATCGGCATGCGCCACGATGGCGTCTGCCAGTTTGCAGTGTCCGTATATGCCACTGGCGGCCATCGCTGCCACACCATTTGCAAACGCCACCTCGCCCACTGGTTTCATGTGTTCTGGCCCGTCACGCAGGTACATGGCATGTGCTTCCACATAGACCGTAGCAATGATGTTGTGGCCTTGCCCGATGTCCGCGAGCAGATCATGGAAAAGATATTGGTTTGCAACCGCAGGTATGTCCCACAGATGGTGGTGCGCATCAATGATGGGTAAGTCTGGCTCCAAAGCAGGCTCTGTTGGCATCTGTTGGTGCCAGAGATTGAGGGCCTCGGTGTTGCGGACAATGTTGCCGCTGAAAACTTTGTTCATGCTCTCTCCCGTGCGCCTTCAATGCAGCCCTTGTAGAAATTCCAGCGAGGCGATCAGGGTTAGCGCCAGTTACATAATGACCTGTCGCACGGTAAGCTAAATCATCGATCTGGTCAAGGTCGTGTACAGCGTAGAGCGCTGTCATGAAAGGACACCATGCAACCCAAAACCACATCAATTCCTGAGATCCCTCCGCTCAATCGGCTTGCGGGTCGCCGCATTGTTGTCACCGGTGCAGGCTCAGGGATCGGTGCCGCCATAGCGCAACTGTTTATTTCAGAGGGCGCAAAGGTCGTGGCATTGGATCGCAATGAAGCGGGAATTCTGTCTTGGATGAAATCGGGGGAGGGCGTTGCGCTACCCGTAGATGTGTCTGACGAGAAACAAGTGAACGACGCTGTTCATCGCGCTGCGCAGGCCATGGAGGGCATTGATGGTCTGGTCAATGCAGCAGGCATCGCCAATCAAGATCTGCTGAGTGAAGTCAGTCTCGAAGACTGGCGGCGAGTGATTGATGTCAATCTGACAGGCAGTTTCCTCATGTCACGGGCATGCTTTCCACACTTGAAGGAAGTACCCGACAGCACCATTGTCAACTTATCTTCTGGCCAAGGGCTGCAGCCCTTCATGAGAAGGGGCGCTTATGCGGCTTCTAAGGCGGGTGTGATTTCTTTGTCAAAAACGCTGGCCATGGAATGGGCCCCCATCCGTGTCAACACCATCTGTCCAGGTGCTGTCGATACGCCCATGGTGCGAGCTGGCTACACCGAAGAAGTGTTGCGCACGCAAGTTGGATCTCGCTATGCACTGGGACGCGTAGCAGAGGCCATCGAAATTGCCAGAGCTGCGCTCTATTTGACCAGTGCCGAGTCATCATTTGTCACGGGTATTGCTATGGCAGTGGATGGTGGACGGAGTTACCACTGATGAGCGTTGGGCGTTTGTTGAATCTAAATTTGGGTTGAGAAAAAAAGAGCCGCTAAGTGATGAAACTTAGCGGCCTTTTAACTTGCATCTGGTGGAGCTGGCGGGAATTGAACCCGCGTCCACAAGCCATTTTCGTACAGTTCTACATGTGTAGTCGTCTGATTTGAGTCTCGTCAAATTCATCGCGCAGCGACACGCTATGAACCCAACCAGCATCCTATTTTCTCGCGCCACATCAAGATGCCCGATGTGACGCCAGCCCATATGTTTTCCCTTGCAGCCTGGAAGTCTTAGGTTTTAACGCCTATGACCCCCTTGCCCAGCCTATCGGCCAACTGTTGCAAGGCTCACCGGATTAAGCGGCGAGTGCGAAACGTTCGTCGTTTGCAGTTAGTTTTTTTTCTGCTGTTTTACGAGGATCAGAACCTCGACATGCCCTGCCACGCGTCCGAACCCATGTCGAAACCAGTGCAGCCCCAAGGTTTGTATTTTAGGACGAATCTGAAAATTGCAAGTACTTTTTGCCTACAAACTTTGTCTTATTTTGAAGGACTCTTCTTGGCATCTGGTTTGGCATCTGCTTTAGCATCGCTTTTGCCATCACCTTTGGCCGGTGCTTTGTCATTCACCCGAACCACTTTGCATTTTTTATGCGCAGGCGCTTTAGAGGTGGCCGGCACGTCTTCGCAAATTTTTTCAACTTTGTAGGCCCATGCTGAGGCACTGGCGAACATGGCTATGCCGACCAAAATTGGCAAGATGAATAATTTCATAGATGAAATCAGCATGTTTGCAAAAAATTCTTCAGGAATTTGTATTGGCTCATTGTGATGGAATAACATGACTGGATTATCGGAAAGAAGATTCAATTGTCAAACTTGATTCGCTGGCCTTTGTCTGCATTAGCCGTTTGGGGTGCCGCATGGTTTTTGTACATTTTTCTGGTTGATCTAGGCACAAACCCCTCTTTGGCCATGGTTTTCACCACTTTTGCGGGCTTCTTGGCGGCCATGCTGTCTTGGATGCGCGGTATTTCTCAAGCGCGCGCTGCAGCCTTGGCCATGGGCTTTCCAGTGTCTTTGTGGCTGCTGGGGACAGCCAGTATTCCTGCATGGGTTTGGTTGCTGCCCTTGGCAGGCGTTATTTGGATTTATCCCATGCACGCATGGCGCGATGCGCCTGTGTTTCCAACGCCACTTAAAGCCCTGCGAGAGGTGCCAAGATTTGCCATCTTGCCGGCGCAAGCCAAAATATTGGATGCGGGTTGCGGCGCAGGCGATGGCTTGAAGGCTTTGCGTGAAGCTTATGTCAACGCACAGTGGATTGGCATTGAATTTAGTCGCCCACTGAGCTGGCTTGCCAAATTTAGATGTCCCTGGGCTGAAGTTCGATGTGGCGACATTTGGGACGACCATTGGGGCGCATACGATATGGTGTACTTATTTCAACGGCCAGAAACCATGCCCCGCGCCGTAGAAAAAGCCAAAGCCGAAATGAAGCCGGGCGCTTGGCTGGTTAGCTTAGAGTTTGAAGCGGCAGACCTTCTAGCAACTGCCAGCCCAGAGGCCAGCCCGGGCCGGCCGGTCTGGCTGTATCAAGCACCCTTCAAGGCCAAGCTTCAGAAGCGATAGCCGAGGCCTAGGCCAATGAGGGTGGGGTTCAACTTCAGAACACCTTTGTCGTCAAGTCCCACATAGACATTGGTTTTGATGTTGACTTTTTTCAAGTCAATGTTGAAGCTTAAATTTTTGTCGATGGGAAAATCTACGCCCGCTTGAATGGCTGTACCCCAACTGTGGCTGTCAAGGTTAGCGCCACCCTCCAGCAAGTTGACTTGCGTTATTTGAGTGTAGTTAATGCCAGCACCCAAATAAGGTTTCATGCCAGAGATGGTGTCAAAGTGGTACTGCAATGTCAAAGTGGGTGGTAAGTGCCTGAAGGTGCCAATGTCTGTGGCCAACACGCTTGAGTTAACGATTTGTTTTTGTGGCACCGTCAAAACCAATTCGGCTGCAACGTTTTTGTTGAAGAAATAAGTAATGTCTATTTCTGGAATTGTTTTGTTGTTAACAGTCAGTCCCAAGCCCGTGGCATCTTTGTTGGCCATATCGATGCCAACAGCGCGCGCGCGAACCATCCAGGGACCTTCTTGTGCAAACGCAGCGCCAGTCAAGAGGGCGCAAACAGCAGTTGTTACGATGAGTTTTTTCATGATTGATTTCCTTGGTTAAACGGTCTCAGAACCGTTAACTCATTAAAAATCAGTCATCTTGCGCTGGCATTGAGTTGCATCAAGCATGCTGAAACAGCAAGTTGATGCAAGTCAAACAAATCAAATAGACAATCAGAGCGTGGCTTTTGGTACGTACTTATCAGTGCGCCAAAATTTTGGACAAGAAGTCTTGGGTCCGCTCGTTTTTGGGATTGGCAAAGAACTCAGTGGCTGTGTTCTGTTCCACAATTTGCCCTTGGTCCATAAAAATGACGCGGTCTGCGACAGAACGAGCAAATCCCATTTCGTGCGTGACGCAAATCATGGTGATGCCTTGGTTGGCCAACTCCACCATGACATCCAACACTTCGTTGATCATCTCGGGATCGAGTGCTGAGGTGGGCTCATCAAACAACATGATCTTGGGTGTGAGGCACAAAGAACGTGCAATGGCCACGCGTTGTTGCTGGCCACCAGACAACTGCAGAGGGTACTTGTTGGCTTGTTCAGCAATGCGCACACGCTTGAGTTGTTGCATGGCGCGCTCTTCGGCTTCTGCCTTGGGAATTTTGCCAACCCACATGGGTGCAAGCGTGAGGTTTTCCAAAACAGTGAGGTGAGGAAACAGGTTGAACTGCTGAAACACCATGCCCACTTGGCGGCGGACCGCTTCAATGGACTTCACGTCGTCAGTGAGTTCGGTACCGTCTACCGTGAGTGTGCCCGCTTGATGGACTTCCAAACGGTTGACACAACGAATGAGCGTACTCTTGCCCGAGCCAGAGGGGCCGCACACCACAATGCGCTCGCCTTTGGCGACCGACAAGTCAATGTCGCGCAACACGTGGAACTCGCCGTACCACTTGTTGACTTTAGAAAATTCGATGATGGGACTTGAGGTACTCACTTCACTGTCTCCGTGTTCCAGTATTCAGATGGGATTCCAGCCATTGGCTGTAGCGCGACATGGCAAAACATGCAACGAAATAAATGGCCGCCACAAAAATTTGACCTTCAATGAAGAACTTGCGCCAGTCGGCATCGCCCAATGCCAATTGAACGGCACCTGTCAGGTCGTACAAACTCACAATGGTGACCAAGGAGGTGTCTTTGAAGGCACCAATGAAGGTGTTCACAATGGCAGGTACCACCAAACGCAATGCTTGGGGCAACACAATCATGCGCTGAATTTGCCAGTAGCTGAGACCCAATGAATGCGCCGCTTCGACTTGACCCTTGGGCAAGGCTTGCAGGCCACCCCGAATGACTTCTGCCAAATAAGCAGCCGTAAACAAAGTCATGCCAATGAGGACTCGGACCAACACATCAATCTTGGTGCCCTGTGGCATGAAAAGTGGCAAGATGAAAGAAGCCATGAAGAGCACCGAGATGAGCGGCACGCCCCTGACAAATTCCACAAACACAACGCACAAAGTGCGAATGGCGGGCAAGTCGGATTGACGTCCCAGCGCCAGCAAAATAGCCAAGGGAAATGCCACCACCAAGCTCACGCTGGCCAATAGCAAGGTGAGTGGCAAGCCACCCCAGCGTGCCGTTTCAACCAAGGTCAAACCTGCAAAGCCGCCATACATCAAGCCAAAGAAAAATGCATAGACCAAGACCCAAGCGACCACCAAGGCAGGTCGCCAGAAGGTGCGCAAACAAGACAAGATGAGCAAAATGACCAATGCCGAGCTGGCCACCAAGGGCCGCCATTGCTCATCAAAGGGATAGCGGCCGAACAAAATCAGACGACCTTTTTCTGCCACCACGCCCCAGCATGCACCCAGTCCGTGGGCAGCACGGCAAGCCGCGTTATCGGCTTCAGCGACAGCGTACCAAACGGTCCAGTTAAAGATGGGAGGAATAGCCCAAACCAGCAGCGCCACAAACAGCACCGTTAGGAAAGTGTTGAAGGGGCCATCAAAAAAGCTGCGTTGTACCCAAGCCCAAGCACCTGTCTCGTTGGTGGGGGGACGGCGTGCTGCGATGGGTTCGAAATGTTGTTGGTAACCGGTGCTTGTCATCATCGGTCCTTGATCCGCATGCGGCGGTTGTAAACGTTCATACCTGCAGAGGTGAGCAAGCTCAAGCTTAAGTAAATGAGCATGACCAAGGCAATGCACTCAATGGCGCGGCCGGTTTGATTCAAAGCAGTCGAGCTGATGGACACCAAATCGGGATAACCCACGGCTACGGCCAAAGATGAGTTTTTGATGAGGTTGAGGTATTGGCTAGTGAGTGGTGGAATGATGACTCGCATTGCTTGAGGCAATTGAATCAAGCGCAATTCTTGGGTGCGTTTGAGACCCAGCGCTACGGCAGCTTCATGTTGGCCAAACGACACCGATTGAATACCAGCACGCACCACCTCTGCAATATACCCAGAGGTGTAGACCGTCAGGCCCACCAATAAAGTCAGGTACTCGGGGGTGACGGAGCCGCCGCCCACTACGCTAATTTCTGTGATTTCAGGAATATTCAATTCTGAAGGCGCTCCGCCTGCCAGCCAGCCAATCAAGCCGCACAAAATGAACAGACCCAGACCTGGAAAGAAACTGGGTTTGGCAATACCAGTTGCTTCAAATTGTTGATGCACTCTGCGTGCCCAAAGTTTCCAAGCAACGATACCTACGCACAAGCCTAACAAAGTGCCCCAGTGACCAGGCTCCCAAACGGGCAGGGGATACTGCAGACCATTCTTGCTAAAAAAGACGCCTTCCAAAGGTCTGAGCGGTGACTCGATGGGGGGCAGCAATTCGGTCATGGCAAAGTACCACATGAACAACTGCAGCAACAAGGGAATGTTGCGGGTCAGTTCGACATAGCTGCTGCACAGCGCTTTGACCAAGGTGTTTTTGCTGAGCCGGCCGATGGCAATGAGTGTGCCGAGTACTGTTGACAGCACAAGGCCTACCAATGCAACGCGCAGGGTGTTGGACAAGCCAACAAGGTAGGCCACCAAATAGTTTTGTGAAGAGTCAAACTCAAACAAGCTTTCGCCAATGCCAAAGCCAGCGGGTTGCAAAAAGAAATCAAAACCACTTTGAATGCCGCGCGCGCGCATATTGGCAAAGGTGTTGGACATGAGGTAAGCCAACGCCAAAGCCAAGCCCACAATGGCCAGAATTTGATAGATGAGTCCGCGAAAGGCTTGGCTGCGCCAAGACCATTGACGTTTGGGAGGTGGAGGGGTGCTCATGGGAGTAAATCGGCCCGCACTAGGCGGGCCGGATGTCTTTTCTAAAGGCCTTCAGAATTAACGCACGGGTGGTGCATACATCAAGCCGCCTTTGTTCCACTGGTTGTTCAAACCGCGTGGCAATTTCAAAGTTGACTTAGGACCGACGTTGCGCTCAAACATTTCGCCATAGTTGCCAACGGCTTTGATGGCGCGGTAAGCCCATTCTTTGTCCAAGCCGAGCAATTTGCCGGTGTCTTCAGAGGTGCCCAAGATGCGCTGAATAACAGGATCTGTGCTGCTCTTCATTTGGTCAACGTTGGCTTGTGTGATGCCATATTCTTCGGCTTCAATGAGGGCGTAAACAACCCACTTCACAATGGCAAAGAACTCGTCATCACCGCGGCGAACGCTTGGGCCAAGGGGTTCTTTGGAGATGAGTTCAGGCAAGATGACGTGATCATCAGGATTGGTAGCTTCTTTGTTGCGAACAGAGGCCAAGCCTGAAGCATCGGTGGTGTAAGCCTGGCAGCGGCCTGCGAAGTAAGCCTTGTTGGCAGCTTCTTGGGTGTCAAACACCACAGGCTTCATGTTGAGCTTCATGACTTTAGAGTAGTCATTCAGGTTCTTTTCGGTGGTGGTGCCTGATTGCACGCAAACCGTCGCGCCTTTGAGCTTGGTGGCGCTGGTAATTTTTGATTTCTTGGGAACCATGAAGCCTTGGCCATCATAGTAAATGGTGCCGGTAAAGTGCAGGCCCAAAGAAGCGTCGCGGTTCAGTGTCCAAGTGGTGTTGCGTGACAAGATGTCAATTTCACCCGCTTGCAATACAGCAAAACGCTGCGCTGCATTCAGGGGGGTGTATTTGATTTTGGTGGGGTCATTCAGCAGTGTGGCTGCAACGGCCTTGCAAACGTCAACATCCAAACCAGCCCAAACGCCTTGGCTGTCGGCTGCCGCAAAACCTGGCAGGCTGGGGTTCACGCCGCAGTTCAGGGTGCCGCGTGCTTTGATGGCATCGATGGTTTTGCCTGCAAATGCAGGCGTGGCCAATGAGCCGAGCAATGCCAAAGCTGCTGTTGCCAGCAATGGACGTTGAATCAATTTCCGAATGGATTTCATGGAGTAGCTCCGAAAGTGACAAAAGCACATTTTGCATGAAAAATTGCGCTTAAAACTGCGGGTTAGTGCTGACATGTTTGGCTGAAAATATGTCAAAGCCCCAAGAATGGGCATTCACAGGGTGCTTGCACCACCCAAGGGCAAAATTTCGGAAGCAAACAGACAATCTAAGCAAACAGTGGCACAAAACGATGGCAAAACACATTTCAGAAACCCCAGCGACACGATGGTTGAAACAAAACAAAGTTGCCTATACCGAACACCCCTATGACTATGTGGACCATGGCGGGACGGCTGAATCGTCACTACAGCTCGGGGTGCCCGAGCGTCAGGTTGTCAAAACCTTGGTGATGCAAGACGAAACAGGCAAAGGGCTGGTGGTTTTGATGCATGGCGATTACAAAACCTCCACCAAAAATTTGGCGCGTCAAATTGGCTGCAAAACAGTAGAGCCCTGCAAGCCAGAGATTGCACAAAAAAACTCTGGCTATTTGGTCGGCGGTACATCGCCCTTCGGTTTAAGAAAACCCATGCCAGTGTATGTTGAGGAAAGTATCCTTACGCTGACAAAAATTTGGATCAATGGCGGGCAGCGAGGTTTTTTGGTCGGGATTGATCCTCAAGTCTTGACCAAAGAACTGGGTGCTATACCCGTTCAGTGTGCATTGCCGCAGTCAACTTAAAGGTCTCTCAGAGCCGATTCAATGTTGGCTTCAAAAACCTTTGGATCGCCCAATGCTTGGGCATTGAGCAGCGCAAGTTTGACCAAAAACAATTCTGATTTGTCTGAACCTGCCTGGTCAATTGCTTGGGCCAAGGCGTCATACACATTTTCAAGACCGGCAATGTCTAATGCATGGGGAGTGTTCATTGCATCAATGCTTTCTTCAAACTTTGACCAATTTGCGCGGCATTCAATTGTGACCATCGCGCGCAAATGTGCTGATCGGGTCGGAACAAATATGCGCCGCCTGCAGCAACACCATAGCGTGTTGCAAAGCGATTTTCCGGGTCAAACAAAGTGACATTTGCGCCAGTCACTGTGCCTGCTTCTTGGGTGATGGCAATCAATTTAATTGGAATGCTTTGCTGCTTTGCTTCTTGTGTTGCGGCAAGAATTGCTGCAGGGATACCCGTCTTGTCTGCCAGATAAACCAAATCAAATCCGCCGCCTAAGTGGTCCAGTAAAAAATTCTCTTTTGCCAACTGAACATTTTGTGGTGGTGCACCCAAGGAAAGTCCCTCTTGCATAGATTCATCGTTGCCAAAATGGCTGTTCAAAGCTGAATCGCTGTACGCATGGGGCCTGGACGTGCGCCAGTGATACAGCGGCCGAACAAACGCTTGGGTGAGCGACAAAGACAAGACCGCATCGCGCAGCAATCGAAATCCTCTGCTAGGCGGTGCCATGAAGCGCGTACTTTTGCCAGCTTCTGTGATGATTTCGCGTGCCGCACCGACTCGTTCTGAGCTGTGGTTGTGCATCAGTTTTTCTGGGGCAATACCTTTCAGCACACAAGCCAAATGCCATCCCAAAGATTGCGCATCTTGAAACGCTGTGTTGGCGCCACGCACGCCAAAGATAGGCAGCAAATGGGCTGCATCGCCGGTAAATACGATTCGGTTATGCACATACTTGGGCAAGGTGAGTGTGCGGGCTGAATAGACAGAACTCCAATCCATCTCCCAAGGCGTGCCCTCAAAACCAATCATCTTGAGTTGAGCATCAATTCTTTGTTTGAGTGATTCAGGGCGCAAGGCTTCTTCTGGCGTTTCGCCCGGTGGGAGTTGGTAGTCAACACGCCAAATGCCATGCGGTTCACGGTGCATCAAGATGGTATTGCCACGATTCCAATCTGGGTCAAAAAATACCAAACGCTCTGTTGGGTAGGGCAGGTCAATGCGAATGTCGGCAATGACAAAGATGCTTTCAAAAGAGGCACCTTCCAGTTTTAAATTCATCTGGCTGCGAATCTCTGAACGCCCACCATCGGCAGCAACCAACCATTCCGTTTCTAGCGTGTAGGGGCCTTCGGGTGTATCGATGTGCGCTTTGACGCCACCATCGAACTGTTCAGCCTGAGTCCATTTGTTGCCCCATCTGAAATCAATCAGTGGATTGGCGCTGCAAGCGTCGTGCAAATACTCTTCAAGGTACTGCTGCTGGATATTGATCATGGGCGCAAAGCGATCGTCAGGATCTTGCGGCGTTTCCATGCGAAAGACTTTCTGGCCACGGTAAATGGAGTTACCACAATGCCATGGCAAACCGTTTTCTGTGATGCGATGCGCCACACCTACCTGCTGCAAAATTTCCATGGAGCGTCTTGTAAACACAATAGCGCGTGAGCCCTGAGAAAATTGCAAATCGGCTGCTAGCACCACACTGGCAACACCGTGCCGAGCCAATTCCAATGCCGTGACCATGCCCGCTGGCCCTGCGCCCACAATGACCACTTTTTTCTTGTTTTGCGGTCCATGCGCCGATGGCAACCAAGGCTTGAAGACTTGGTAGTTGTAATAGATGGAAGGCCGAGCTGTTTGACTAGGTTGATGCATGAAAGAATCAGTCTGATGCCGTATGAGTTTTTCGATTTTCCTCTCGCAAAATCATTAAACCCGAAACCACCAATAAAGAGATACCTAACCAAGCGAGCAGATTGGGTATTTCGCCCCAAACCACATAGCCGATTAGCAGTGCAAAAATGAGGCCGCTGTAACGGAAAGGCGCCACCAAACTCATTTCGCCTGAACGCATGGCAACAATCAATAAATAGTATGCGCTCGACAGAAAGGCAGAAGCAAGCAGCAGCATTAAAAATTCTGAGGTGTGAACGGGCACCCAAGTTTGGGTAAGCGTAACTGCACCGGCCCCCAATGCCACTGAAATAGCCGTCGACAAAGTAATCAGCAGAACAGGGATGTGCAGACCAATGGCGCGAGTGAGTGTGTCGCGTGTGGCATGCAGCAAAGTGGCTACCACGCAAATAATGCCATACACATTGAAGCCTTCAGAGGCCGGCTGCACAACCAACAACACGCCACCAAATCCCAAAAAAATGAACGCGCCTCTTTGAAAGCTCACACGCTCTTTGAAAAAGTAAATGGCAAAAACGGTGATGAAAAGCGGAGACGCCAAGTTGATGGCCGTGGCATTGCCTAAAGGCAAATGAAAGAGGGCGGTGAGATAAGTCAGTGACGATGCGGCATCAACGGCACCTCGAAGCCACAACCGGCGATTGAGCATGAGGCGCCAATTTTGCAAATGGCCCAAAAACTGCGCCATGATGGCAATGAGCACGGTGGCCATCACGCCACGAATAAAAATGAGTTGCGGGCCAGGCAGGGTGGTACTGACCTGTTTGACCAATGCGTCGTTGGCAATGAACAGCGCCATGGCCAGACTCATGGCCAAAATACCGCGGCGATTGTCAGCGTTCATGCTGCCCGTCCATTTCTTTCATGACTGACCATGAAAAAAGCCCCCAGTGGGTGCACGGGGGGCTCTAAGTTTGGTGGCTCTTCACGGATTCGAACCGCGGACCTGTGGATTATGATTCCATCGCTCTAACCGACTGAGCTAAAGAGCCTGAGCCGGAGATTGTAGCAAATGAAATGGGGTAGATGTTAGAACTTTTGGATAAAGTTTGTGACCTTGGGTTGGTTTTGACGAATTAGTGTTTTCCTGGGGATTATTTGCCCATAAGAGTTGAACCTGCATACTCACTCAAACTTATTCACTGGAGTCTGCAATGCCAAGAGC
>JBIKJX010000010.1:0-14807 GCA_044360785.1 Limnohabitans sp. | reverse complement strand
CATTTCCAACATTTTGACTGGAATGCCTGCATTCAAAAAATTCATTGAAATACCACCGCCCATGGTGCCGGCGCCAATGACGGCGACGGATGCAATGTTTCTTTGGGGGGTGTCTTCGGGAACGTCAGCAATTTTGGAGGTGGCTCGTCCTGCTGTGAAAACATGACGGAGTGCTCTGCACTCAGGCGTGAGCATCAAATTCATGAAGATCTCACGCTCAAAGGTCATGCCATCTTCAAACTTTTTCTGAGTGGCCGCTTCTACTGCGTCAACACACTTGGGTGGCGCTGGGAAATTCTTCGCCATGCCCTTGACCATGTTGCGTGCAAACTGGAAATAGGCATCACCTTGGGAATGTTTGCAAGGCAAGTTACGAACCAAGGGAAGTGGTGCGCCATCTGCGTGTTGCGCTGCCAATTCTTTGGCATAAGCCATGGCTTCAGTGGCCAGTGATTCGACCGAAGTCGCCATGCGGTCGAACAGTTTTTGACCTGGCAGCATGGCCAGCATTTCGCTGTTGATAGGCTCGCCACTGACGATCATATTGAGAGCGGGCTCAACACCCAAAGCACGTGGCAAACGTTGCGTGCCACCAGCGCCAGGGATCAGCCCCAACTTAACTTCTGGCAGTGCGACTTTGCATCCTGGGGCTGCAATTCTGTAATGGCAACCCAAGGCCAATTCCAAGCCACCGCCCATGGCAACGGAGTGGACAGCGGCCAGTACGGGCTTGTCTGAGTTTTCGCATGCGCGAATGACACTTAACAGATTGGGTTCTTGAATGGCTTTGGGTGTCCCAAACTCACGAATGTCGGCGCCACCAGAAAATGCTTTGCCAGCGCCCGTGATGATGATCGATTTGACGGCTGGATCGGCATTGGCTTTACCCAATCCATCTGTAATGCCAACGCGGGTAGATAAACCCAAACCGTTAACCGGGGGGTTGCTCATGGTGATGATGGCCACATCGCCAATTACTTTGTACTCAGCTGTCATGCTGTTTTCCTCTTAGGGGTGGAATGATCGCAAAATAGAACGGGCGTTCTATTTTTTCAGATTCTAGGGGGTTTATCTCAGTCTGTGAAGGGAATTTGTCACTGATGAGACGGGAATATAAGCTGGCCTGGTCACTTAAACCTCCAGCCATTCCTTGCGGATGTAAGTGTTCTCATTGAGTTCGGCAGGCGTCCCAGAAAAAACGATGCTGCCGTGCCCCATGACCAAAGCGCGGTCAGAAATTTTCATGGCGATGGTCAGTTTTTGCTCGATGAGCAAGACAGAAACGCCTTTGTCCTTCAATTTCTTGAGGTATTGACCAACCAATTCAACAATCTTGGGCGCCAAACCCTCGGTTGGCTCGTCAATGATGATCAAGTCGGGGTCGCCCATGAGGGTTCTGCAAAGCGTCAACATTTGCTGCTCACCACCAGACAATACGCCTGCCTCGGTGTGTTGTCTTTCAAGCAATCGTGGGAACATTTGGTACATGTCGTCGAAGCTCCAACGACTACCTGTGCCCTTCCCTTTTTGTCCAAGCATGAGGTTTTGGTGAACTGTGAGCTTAGGAAAGATGTCACGGTTCTCAGGCACATAACCGATTCCCAAATGGGCAATTTCAAAGGCTTTTTTGCCAACAATGGCCTGGCCGTTCCAATCGATTTGACCTTGGCTGTCCACCAAACCCATGATGGCTTTGGCGGTTGTGGATCGTCCTGAACCATTGCGACCCAGCAAGGCCACAATTTCGCCGGGCTGGACATCAAAGCTAACGCCATGCAGCACATGGCTCTTGCCGTAAAAAGCATGCAGGTTGTCGATATGAAGCATCTCAATGCCCCCCTACTTGGGCGTCAGCCACATGCGAGCCTAAATAGGCTTCTTGAACACGCGCGTTTGAACGGACGGCTTCAGGCGTGTCGTAGGCGATGACTTCACCATAAACCACCACAGCAATTTTGTCGGCCAATCCAAACACAACACCCATGTCGTGTTCGACGGTCAGAAGCGTTTTGCCAATGGTGACTTCTTTGATTAAGTTGATGAATCGACTGGTTTCACTCTTGCTCATGCCGGCCGTTGGCTCGTCCAGCAAAATCACTTCTGCACCGCCTGCAATGGTGATGCCAATTTCCAGTGCGCGTTGTTCAGCGTATGTGAGATTCATGGCCAATAAATCACGTTTCTTGTCCAAACGAATCATCTCCATGTATTTTTCAGCCAACTCATTGGCATCTTTTAAGCCGGACAGAAATTTGATGAAGGTGTATTTGTAGCCTAAGCTCCAAAGCACCGCACAACGCAAATTTTCAAACACGCTCAGCTTTGGAAAAATATTGGTAATTTGAAAGCTGCGCGACAAACCCAAGCGATTGATTTCATAGGGCTGTTTGTGGTCAATGCGTTGACCTTTTAAGAGAATTTCACCACTGGTCGGGCCGAACCTGCCGCTGATGAGATTGAACAAGGTTGATTTGCCCGCGCCGTTCGGGCCAATAATGGCCACACGCTCGCCGGCATTGACCGCTAAATTGGCACCCCGAATAATTTCGGTCTTGCCAAAATTTTTGCGGAGGTCTTTGAGTTCAAGCGCATACGTCATTACGCTGTCTCCCGTCGTTTAATTTCTTTTTCAATTTCAACTTGAATGTCACTCCACTCAATCAGGTAATGACGTCTGGCAACTTCAAACAGACCCAGACCCGTGAGCATGACAAAAATTGAGCCGAACCAACTGTCAACACCCCTGGCATTCAAGGTGACTCCCATGAATTTCAGGGTGTCGCCCAATGCGGAGTTGAGTTGTAAGTGATAGACCATTTCAATCATGGCACCTGCGCCAACGAGTGCCACCAAGGCAGTGACGAAAAGACCTAAGTAGCTGACCCAAATTTGTTTCAACTTGCCGAATGCAGCCACGCGCAAATTCATCATGATGAGACTGGCGATACCGCCAGGTGCATACATCACCATGAACAAGAAAAGCAGTCCAAGGTACAAAAGCCATGCCTTCGTAAATTCAGACAACAAAACAAATGCCAACACCATCAAGATGCCACCAATGATGGGTCCAAAGAAAAATGTTGCGCCACCTAAAAATGTGAACAACAAATAACCACCAGAACGTGCTGTGCCCACCACTTCAGCCGTCACAATTTCAAAATTGAGTGTGGCCAAACCGCCAGAGATGCCTGCAAAAAAACCAGCAATGATGAACGCGAAATAACGCACGCGTTGGGTGTTGTAACCAATGAATTCAACGCGTTCTGGGTTGTCTCTCACTGCATTCAAGATGCGCCCTAAGGGCGTTTGCGTGAACGCATACATGAGCGCAACGCAAATGAAGGTGTAGATGGCAATCAAATAGTAAATTTGAATTTGCGGTCCGAACGTGATGCCCATGAAACTTTGACCAGCCACACGGTTGCCTGAGATTCCCGCCTCACCGCCAAAGAATTCGGAGAACATGAGGGACATGGCAAAGACCAACTCGGCCACCCCCAAAGTAATCATGGCAAAAGGTGTCCCCGATTTCTTGGTGGTGACATAGCCCAACAGAATGGCAAAGCCCATGCCTGCGACACCGCCAACCAAAGGCAACAAGCTGACAGGTATCGATGATGTACCGGCGGTGACGGCATTCAATGCGTGAATGGCAACAAATGAGCCAAGCCCGGTGTAAACCGCATGCCCAAAACTGAGCATACCGCCCTGCCCCAACAAAATGTTGTAGGACAAGCAAGCAATGATGGCGATGCCCATTTGCGCCAACATGGTGCCCGACAAGTTACTGGTGAATACCAGAGGTGCGAAGATCAGGACAATGGCAAACAGGCTCCAAACGATCCAGCGACCAACGTTATAGGGTTTGAATTTGTAACTTGACATGCTTTATCCTTCCCTCGTACCCAAAAGACCTTTGGGTCGGAAAATTAAGATAAGCACCAAGAACAAATAAGGCAGGATGGGCGCAACCTGCGATACCGTGAGCTTTAAGAATGAGTTGTTGCGTGCAGCTTCCGACAATGCAAAGCCCAAATCTTGAGCCACACTGACAAAAGAATAGTCAAAGGCAATGGCAAACGTCTGAATAACGCCAATCAAAATAGAAGCGAGGAATGCGCCCGACAAAGAGCCCATACCGCCCACCACGACCACCACAAAAATGACGGAACCTACGGTAGCCGCCATGGCGGGCTCAGTCACAAAGGTACTGCCGCCAATGACACCAGCCAAGCCAGCCAAACCAGTGCCTGCACCAAACACCAACATGAAGACTCGGGGAACATTGTGTCCCAGTGATTCCACTGCTTCGGGGTGCGTTAAGGCTGCCTGAATGACCAAGCCAATACGCGTTTTGGTCAGCAACAGCCAGAGGGCCAAGAGCATGAGCAAGGCCACGATCATCATGAAACCGCGTGTGGCGGGGAACGGCGTACAGATAAGTCGAATGCTGGCGTCAGCGGCTTTGCACATCTCAGCAGGCGCTGCACCCCAAATAAAGCTCATGCCTTCAAGAGAGTGATTAACCAATGTGAATGCTGCGCCTTTGAGTAATTCGGGCGGCACAAACTCAACGGCCGTACGCCCCCAAATTAATTGCACCAATTCGTAAACAATGTAAGAAAGGCCGAACGTCACCAACAATTCTGGAACGTGCCCAAACTTATGAACTTTACGGAGCGTGAGACGTTCAAAAATGACGCCGCATCCGCCGACCAAAATGGGGGCCAACAACAGCGCGGGCCAAAATCCGATGACACTGGTGAGGCTGTAACCGAAATAAGCACCGATCATGTAAAACGATGCGTGTGCAAAATTCAAAACACCCATCATGCTGAAAATCAGGGTCAGTCCGGAACTGAGCATGAAAAGCAGCAAACCATAGCTCAAGCCGTTGAGCATGGAAATGATGAAAAACTCCATAAATCGACCTTCCGATTTCCATCACATTTCAAAAAAAAGGGCCCGATCCTTAGAGGTGCGGGCCCTGCAGGAGCGCTAGAGAATTAAGTTGGGCGCTTCATCTGGCAGCTGGTGGGCGTGCTAGAAATGTAGGATGGGAATTCCTTGACTGGCACCAAGGTCATGCCTGTGTTTTCAACGCTGTAGTTGTACTTCTTGTCGGTTTTGCTCCAAACAGTGAGGTACAAAGGTTGTTGCAATTGGTGATCCGTTTTACGCATCTGAATTTCACCGTTGAAAACGCTCTTGCTGGAAATACCTTCCAATGCGGCCGCAACTTTGACGGGGTCAGTCGATTTGGCCTTGGCCATGGCGTCGCCCAAAGTTGTGAAGATGTTGATGACGGAGCCAGTGTAGAAATCGTCATTGAATTTGGCTTTGAACTCTTCTTGGTATTTGTCCATTAGGCCACCCATTTTGTAATGACCGTAACCAATTTGGAAAACGCGACCTTCACCCGTTTTACCCAGTGCGGTTGGTGTGCCAGTCACACCTGTGTAGTAGGTGTAGAAATTGCCAGTGAAGCCACCTTCGTTAGCCGCTTTAACCAACAATGCCAAGTCTGAACCCCAATTGCCAGTCACAACGGTGTCAGCGCCAGATGCTTTGATTTTTGCAATGTAGGGTGCAAAGTCACGAACTTGCGCCAAGGGGTGCAAATCTTCACCCACAATTTGAACGTCAGGACGCTTGCGGCTGATGCCTTCTTTGAAGAACTTGGCAACTTGATGGCCGTGTGAGTAGTTCTGATTCAGCAAGAAAATTTTCTTGGTTTCAGGACGGTCCTTCATGAAGGTGGTGAGGGCTTCCATTTTCATGGAAGTGTCTGCGTCATAACGGAAGTGCCAGTAGCTGCATTTGCTGTTAGTGAAGTCAGGGTCAACAGCAGAGTGGTTCAAGAAAATAATTTCTTTGCCTGGATTGCGCTCGTTGTGTTTGTTGACGGCTTCAATGAGGGCGCCGGCAACACCAGAGCCATTGCCCTGAGTGACGTAGCGAATGCCTTGATCGGTTGCCGCCTTCAAGACGTTCAAACTTTCTGCAGGGCTGAGTTTGTTGTCAAAACCAACCACTTCAAATTTAACGCCAGCAGGATTTGTCTTGCTGTACTTTTCTGCAAAGAACTGGAAGCTTTTGAGTTGATTGTTTCCCACTGGGGCCATCAGGCCAGACAAGGGATCAATCCAAGCAATCTTGACTGTCTCGCCTTTTTGAGCGTGGGCACCGAATGCGCAAAAAGCCACTGCGGCCACTGCGATTGAACGAACTACAAATTTCATATTTGGCTCCAACTGTGATTGAGAAAATAACGGACTGAGCGTAACTGTTTTATCCAAATTTTCGGTCGGGGTTTGCCCTAGGCAAAAAACAGTAACCCTTCAAAAAATAATGGGATGGGTGAAATTAAGCGCTCGGCAATTTGTAGTTTGAAAGCAGTTCACGCAGTTTGGTTTTCAGCATCTTGCCTGTGGCGCCAAGGGGGATGGCATCGACAAATACAGCATCATCTGGAATTTGCCATTTGGCAGTTTTGCCTTCGTAAAAGCGAAGTAATTCGGCAGCAGTTAACTGACTTCCAGGTCGTTTAACCGCACAAATAATAGGCCTTTCATCCCATTTTGGATGGGGCATGCCAATGCAAGCCGCCATCGCAATATCGGGGTGTCCCATTGCAATGTTTTCAATGTCGATCGAACTGATCCATTCGCCGCCTGACTTGATGACGTCTTTGCTTCTGTCTGTAATTTGCATAAAGCCATCTTCATCGATGGTTGCGACATCTCCCGTTGGAAACCATCCATCGACAAGCGGGCTGCCCCCCTCTTGTTTAAAATATTCTCGAATGATCCAAGGGCCTTTGACCAGCAAATCGCCGTAGGTCTTGCCATCGTGCGGCAATTCTTCACCCGCATCGTTCACAATTTTCATGTCAACACCAAAAATACAGCGACCTTGCTTGAGTCGCAGTTTCATTTGATCTTCAGCAGGCAATGAAAGGTGTTTATTTTTGAGTGTGCACAAGGTCCCTAAAGGGCTCATTTCTGTCATGCCCCATGCGTGCAAGACATCGACACCATAATCTTCTTTGAACGCATCGATCATGGCGGGCGGACATGCTGAGCCACCAATGACAGTCCTGTTTAGACTTGAAAAACGCAGCTTTTCTGGCTTCATGTGACCTAGCAACATTTGCCAAACCGTTGGAACACCTGCAGCAAAAGTGACTTTTTCAGACTCAATCAATTCATAGACTGACTTGCCATCCAATGCGGGTCCTGGAAAGACCAATTTGGCACCAGTCATGGCTGCACTATAGGGAATACCCCATGCATTCACATGGAACATCGGAACCACAGGCAAGATGGCATCTCTTGCAGAAATGCACATGACATCGGGCAAGGCTGCAGCATAGGCATGCATCAAAGTTGACCGGTGGCTGTAAAGCGCCGCCTTGGGATTGCCTGTGGTGCCACTCGTGTAACACATGCTAGAAGCGGTGTTCTCGTCTAATTCAGGCCAGTTGTATTCAGTTGAACGCCCCTCCAACAAAGCTTCATAACTTAATAAATTGGGGATGCCCGTGTCTGTGGGTAACTTGTCTTTGTCACAAAGTGCAACCCAATGCTTCACGGTGGTGCATCTTGCATGAACCGCTTGTACCAGTGGCAAGAACGTCATGTCAAAGCACAGAATTTGATCTTCTGCATGATTGGCAATCCAAACGACTTGGTCAGGGTGGAGCCTAGGGTTCAAGGTGTGCAAGACACGTCCTGAACCGCTGACGCCAAAATAAAGCTCCAAATGTCGATATCCGTTCCACGCCAGTGTTGCCACCCTGTCGCCTTGCCCAAGTTGCAGGTTGTCCAGTGCATTGGCAACTTGACGCGAGCGTTTGGCAACATCACCCCAGGTGTATCTGTGGATGTCGCCTTCCACACGCCTAGAAACAACTTCACCATCGTGATGGTGACGGTTTGCGAATTCAATCAAAGAAGAAATCAGCAATGATTGCTGCTGCATCAGTCCCAACATAACAACCCCAAGTAATTGATAAAAGAAATGACTTTGTAGCACGAATGACCATGCCCCATTCAAAACCCAGTATGAACCTATGTCATTCAAAGCGAACGACAATCTAGACCATGAACTGGATCAATCGTTTTGCCATGCTGGGGCCAGAATTTTCGGCCGAAGTGCTGCCCTCCCCTGTGTCTGAACCCGCATGGGTCGGGCGCAATGATGAATTGGCGGCCTCCTTGGGATTACCTGAGAATTGGCTCAACAGCGCTGAGGGTTTATCGGTTTTCAGTGGCAATGGCCTCTGGGAAGGCATGCAGTCCATTGCCAGTGTCTACAGCGGTCATCAGTTTGGGCAGTGGGCTGGACAACTAGGCGATGGTCGAGCCTTAAGCCTTGGAGAATTTCAAAGCGAAAAAGCCGCCATTGAAATTCAACTGAAGGGTGCAGGCAAAACGCCATTCTCTCGAATGGGCGATGGCCGTGCCGTACTGCGTTCAAGCATCCGCGAATACCTTTGCAGTGAGGCCATGGCTGGCTTGGGTATTCCCACCACGCGAGCACTGTGCCTGACCACCTCTCCCCAAAAAGTCATTCGAGAAGAAGTTGAAACTGCCGCCATCGTGACCCGAACAGCCCCTAGCTTTATTCGGTTTGGTCACTTCGAGCATTTTGCCAACCAAACCTCACCCAAAGGTGCTCACAACTTGAAGCAATTGGCAGACTTCACACTTGCACATTTTGTTCAAGCCAACCCAGATTTTTCAGACAATCCGTATGCCAATTTGCTTTGGGAAGTCACCCAGTCGACTGCCCAATTGATGGCGCAATGGCAGTCGGTCGGCTTCTGTCATGGCGTCATGAACACCGACAACATGAGCATCATGGGATTGACCCTAGATTACGGCCCCTTCCAATTTTTAGATGGGTTCAACCCCAACCACATTTGCAATCATTCAGATCACATGGGTCGGTACGCCTATGGCCGCCAACCGCAGGTCGCTTATTGGAATTTATTTTGTTTGGCTCAAGCCCTCATGCCTTTGATCGAAACGCAAGAATTGGCCATGCGAGCACTTGAATCCTACAAACCGACTTTTTCCAAAGCTTGGACTGAAAAGTTTTTGAGCAAACTAGGCTTGGCCTTGTCAGAGTTACCAGAACAACTGGAAAGTGACACCCTGCTCCTGAATAATTTGCTTGAAATACTGGCCGCAGAGCAAGTCGATTTCACTGTTTTTTGGCGCAGGCTCAGTGGCGCAGTGGTTGAGTCTTCCGCTGATGCGCCTGCATGGCAACAGGTTGCAGATTTATTTCTGGATCAAGCCGCCTGGAAAACTTGGCAAGCCCGCTACTTGGATCGATTGAGTCAGCTTAACGTCAACGAATGCCAAGAACGCATGTACAAGGTCAATCCCAAATATATTTTGCGTAACCACTTGGCGGAAGCAGCCATTCAAAAATCTAAAATGGGTGACCATTCTGAAATAGAAACTCTGTTCAAGTTGTTAAAGTCGCCCTATGACGATCAAGCACAATTTGATCACTATGCCAATTTACCGCCCGCTTGGGCATCTTCCATCGAAATCAGCTGTTCTTCTTAATTGCCATGAATTCAAAAACATTACCCCAAACCGACGAAGAATGGCGTGAGTGGTTGCGCGCAAAAAATGCAGAACCTTTGGCGTTTGAAGTCACTCGTCGTGCGGCTACCGAAAGGCCCTTCACTGGCAAGTACGAAACCCATTGGGAGCCCGGTCAGTACCACTGCGTCTGCTGCGATGCCAAGTTATTCGATTCAAGCACCAAGTTTGATGCAGGCTGTGGTTGGCCATCGTTCTATCAGGCTGCAGAACCCGAAGCCATTTTGCAAAAGGTAGACAGAAGCCACGGCATGGTCAGAGTCGAGAGTGTTTGCGCAGAATGTGGCGCGCACTTAGGCCATGTGTTTGAGGACGGCCCGCAACCTACCGGTTTGCGATATTGCATGAACTCGGCATCGCTCCAATTTAAGAAGCCGTGACATGAAAATCATTCTGGACTTGTTCCCCATACTGCTTTTTTTTGCAGCCTACAAATACGCTTCAATTTATGAAGCGACTGCTGTTTTAATGGGAGCAACTGTCATTCAAAGCGTACTGATGTACAAAATGGATGGCAAATTGTCTGCCATGCAAAAAGCCAGCTTGGCATTGATTTTGGTCTTCGGCAGCCTGACCTTGTTTTTTCACGACGACCGTTTCATCAAATACAAGCCTACTTTGCTTTACGGCTGTTTGGCTTTGGCCTTGTGGGTTTCTCAATTTGTTTTTAAGAGAAACCTGCTGCTTTCAATGCTGGGGAGCCAAGTCAACCTGCCCCCTGCTAATTGGCACAATCTCAACATCGGTTGGATGGCCTATTGTGTTTTCATGGCGGCCATCAATGCCTATGTTGCTGCCTACTACACCACGGAACAATGGGTCGATTTCAAAATTTGGGGCTACATATTTCCTCTGACATTCATTGTGGGCACAGGTTTTTACATCGCCAAATACGCCATTCAAACGGCGGACGAGTCTCCCACTACGGATTCTCAGAAAGGCGCAGACGGTTCCTGATATGCATGATTTATCTTCTTTAGCGCCCGATGCGGCTTGGCAACCCCTCATTGAACTGACCCTCCAAAAACAATTCAATCCCAGTTTTTTGGAGGTGATTGATGAAAGTTACCAACATGCAGGGCATTCTGGTGCCAGCGAATCTGGACTCAACAGTCATTTCAGGGTTCGAATTGCTTCGGCTCAATTTGAGGGTCTGACCCGCGTTCAACGCCATCGGCTTGTGTATGATTCGCTCCAAGAATTCCTGGACCATGGTTTGCATGCCTTGGCCATCGAGTTTCGATAATCGTTCCCCTTTTTGTAACTGAAGGAATCTAATGAAAGTTTCTAAATTGGCCGTGAGCCTGATGGCCGCGTTGAGCCTGTCTGCTTGGTCGCAAAATTTGGCCATTGTGAATGGCAAACCTGTGCCGAGTTCTCGTGTTGAGGCTTTGAAGCAGCAAGTCGAGCGTTCTGGACGCCCAGTCACGCCTGAAATCTTGGCGCAAATTAAGGAAGAATTGATTGCCCGCGAAATTTTCATGCAAGAAGCTCGCAAGCGTGGCCTTGAAACATCTGAAGACTACAAAGCCCAAATCGAATTAGCCCGCCAAAGTCTGTTGATTCGTGAACTGTTTGCCAGTTTCCAAAAGAAGAACCCCGTCACTGAAGCCGAAATCAAAGCCGAGTACGACAAATTTGTCGCAGCCAATGGCGGCAAAGAATACCGTGCACGTCATATTTTGGTGGACAAGGAAGATGAAGCAAAGACTTTGATTGCCGACATCAAAAAAGGTGCAAAGTTTGAAGACTTGGCCAAAAAGGCTTCAAAAGATCCAGGCTCTGGTGCCAATGGTGGTGACTTAGATTGGGCCAACGCAGCCAGTTACGTCCCCGAGTTTTCTAATGCCATGGTGAAGTTAGAAAAAGGTCAGATGACTGAAACCCCCATCAAAAGCCAATTTGGTTTTCACGTGATTCGTGTTGACGATGTTCGTGAAGCCCAATTGCCCAAGTTGGAAGAAGTCAAGCCACAAATTACACAGCAGCTGACGCAAGCCAAACTGGCCAAGTACCAAGATGACCTCCGTGCCAAAGCCAAGGTTCAATAAATCTCATTGAACCCATTTGCGAGCGTTTTGCCACAGCCTCAACCAAGGGCTGTGGCCAGAGATATCGCCAGGCGTATAACTCATCTGAACATTCCTGAAGACGCGTTCAGGGTGTGGCATCATGGCAGTAAACCGGCCGTCAGCAGTGGTCACAGCGGTTAAGCCCCCGGGGCTACCATTTGGATTGGCAGGATAGGTTTCTGTTGGATGCCCCCAATTATCGACAAAGCGCATGGCTGCAATAACTTGCAATGCATCACCGCGATACTTAAAGTTTGCAAAACCCTCGCCATGTGCCACAGCAATCGGCATGCGGCTTCCGGCCATGCCTTGAAGAAAAATACTGGCTGATTCAAGCACTTCAACCATGGACAATCGAGCCTCAAAGCGTTCGCTTTGATTGGTAGTAAAGCGAGGCCAATCTTGCGCGCCAGGAATGATGTCTGCCAATTCAGCAAACATTTGGCAACCATTGCAGACGCCCAAACCAAAAGTATCTTTGCGTGCAAAAAAAGCCTTGAATTCATCGGACAGTTTGGAATTGAAGGTAATGCTTCGAGCCCAACCAATGCCAGCACCCAAGGTGTCGCCATAGCTGAAACCGCCACAGGCCACCAAGCCTTTGAAATCATTCAAGCTGACGCGACCAGACTGTAAATCGGTCATGTGCACATCGTGCGACTCGAAACCTGCCTCACTGAAGGCGTAGGCCATTTCAACGTGTGAGTTAACGCCCTGCTCTCGCAAAATGGCCACACGGGGCTTAGACAAGTTGAGCCAAGGGGCGGCAACATTGTCTTCAGGTTTGAAACCCAGTGAAACGTGCAGTCCTGGATTGCTCGGTAAGCCAAGGCCTGCGTGTTCGCTGTCAGCACAATGGACGTTGTCGCGTTGCTGACAAATTTTCCAACTCACGCTGTCCCACACTTGATGCAAATCTTCTAATTTGGCTGAAAAAATTTCTTGGGTGTCACGCCAGATGCTCAATGCACCAACACCTTTGGGGATGGTGGCATGGGCAGGCCGAGTTTTGCCAATGACATGGCTGTGCTTGGATAAATGGTGATCACGCAAGATTTGCATGACCGCTGCACGGTCTTTGGTTGCAACTTGAATCACCACGCCCAACTCTTCGTTGAACAAGGCTCTGAGCGTCAGTTCTTCACGACGTGCACTCACCTGTTGCGCCCAGTTTTTGGCATCGCCATATTCCGCACGACTGTCACTGATGCCGTCACCTTCAGTGACCAACAAATCCACATTGAGTGCGACACCTACTTGGCCTGCAAAACACATTTCGGCGACAGTACTGAACAAGCCACCATCTGAACGATCGTGGTAGGCCAACACATAGCCGCTTGAACGAAGTTGGTTGATGGCTTTGACCACATTGATCAAATTTTGGGGCGAGTCTAAATCGGGCACCATATCGTCAGATTGCTGGAAGACTTGGCCCAGTATGCTGCCCCCCATGCGTTGCCTTCCATCACTCAAGTCAATGAGCATCAAGGTGGTGTCTTCTAGCGAGGCATTCAATTGGGGTGTGAGTGTGCCGCGCACATCCTTGAGAGATGCAAAAGCACTCACAATTAAACTCACAGGAGATGTCACCTGATGCGCGCCGTTGTGATCCGTCCACTGAGTTTTCATTGATAAACTGTCTTTGCCAACAGGAATTGAAATACCCAGTGCAGGACACAATTCAAGCCCCACCGCTTTGACCGTTTCGAACAAGGCGGCATCTTCTCCTGGCTCGCCACAGGCTGCCATCCAATTGGCACTGAGTTTGACGCGGTCCAATTCGATCGGCGCAGCCAGCAAATTGGTAATGGCCTCCGCAACGGCCATGCGTCCCGAGGCAGCTGCATTGACGCTGGCCAGCGGGGTACGCTCTCCCATGCTCATGGCTTCGCCTTGAAAGCCTTTGAAATCAGCCAATGTGACAGCGCAATCTGCGACTGGAACTTGCCATGGTCCCACCATTTGATCGCGATGGGTTAAGCCGCCCACTGTCCGATCGCCAATGGTGATCAAAAATCGTTTTGAAGCAACTGTGGGATGACTCAACACCTTGAGTGCCGCGTCTTGCAATTGAATGCCAGTGAGCTCGATGCTTTTGGTGGGGTGACTCACCGATGTCACAATGCGGTGCATTTTGGGGGGCTTACCCAAAAGGACATTCATTGGCATGTTGACGGGTAACTCAAGCTCTTGGGATGGCGCTTGCTTATCTGACAACACCAAATGGCGCTCGTCAGTTGCAACACCCACCACAGCAAAGGGACAACGCTCACGCTCACAGAAAGATTTGAATGTCTCTAGTGATTCTGGGGCAATGGCCAAAACATAACGCTCTTGGCTTTCGTTAGACCAAATTTCTTTCGGTGATAGTCCAGAAGCTTCCAAGGGGACGGCACGCAAATCAAAGCGAGCGCCACGACCTGCATCATTGGTGAGTTCTGGAAAAGCATTTGACAAACCGCCCGCCCCCACATCGTGAATGGCCAAGATAGGATTGTCTTTTCCCAAAATCCAACATTGGTTAATGACTTCCTGCGCGCGTCGTTCTATTTCTGGGTTGCCGCGTTGTACAGAATCAAAGTCTAAGTTGGCGGCATTTGTTCCGGAGGCCATTGAACTGGCAGCACTGCCTCCCATGCCAATCAGCATGCCAGGCCCACCCAATTGAATCAACAAAGTGCCAGCAGGAAATTCAATTTTTTTGGTTTGGCTGTCTTCAATCACACCCAAACCACCCGCAATCATGATGGGCTTGTGGTAGCCACGCACAACACCATTCACTTTTTGTTCGTACTCTCGAAAGTAACCAAGCAAATTCGGACGGCCAAATTCATTGTTGAAGGCAGCCCCGCCCAAGGGACCTTCTGTCATGATTTGCAGAGGGCTTGCAATGTGCGCAGGTTTGCCGTGGGGTGCATCCCACAATTTTGAAACTGTAAATCCCGTCAGGCCCGCTTTGGGTTTTGAGCCCCTGCCCGTTGCGCCTTCATCTCTGATTTCACCCCCTGCCCCTGTCGAAGCACCAGGGAAAGGCGATATGGCAGTGGGATGGTTGTGTGTTTCAACCTTCATGAGCACATGGTGAAGGGCATTTTCTTTTTCATAAACGCCG
>JBIKJX010000200.1:0-4263 GCA_044360785.1 Limnohabitans sp. | reverse complement strand
TGTTCAAGCTCCTCAAGCTCGGCGTTGATGAAAATCCGAAGAGCCTGAAATGTCCGCGTTGCAGGGTCCTTGCCCGGCTCGCGGGTTTTGACCGTGCTAGCCACGATCCCGGCCAAATCGGCGGTGGATGAAATTGGGCCCCGCTCTTGTCTGCGAGCCACAATCGCCTTTGCAATCGGAAAAGCAAACCGTTCTTCGCCATAGTCACGCACAACCTCCGTGATTTGATCCACACTGGCAGTGGCCAGCCACTCAGCCACACTCTGACCGCGCGTGGTATCCATGCGCATGTCTAAGGGGCCATCAAAACGAAAAGAAAAACCCCTGTCGGGGTTGTCAATTTGAGGGGAACTGATTCCCAGATCCATCAACACGCCTGCGATGCTGCCAGCGGGCAATTCACCCAAGTGTCTAAAGCCTTCATGCCGAATGGAAAAACGCGCGTCTTGAATGCTTGTAGCCTCAGCGATCGCTTCAACATCTTTGTCAAATGCAATCAGTTGTGCGCCACTTGGCATGCGCGACAAAATTAAGCGTGAATGACCACCTCGTCCAAAAGTGGCGTCCACATAGGTTGTTGGAGATGTTGTGTCCAAAGGCTCTTGATCGTTGGCGATCTCGCCTGCATTGCCTAACAATGCATCAACCGCTTCAGTGAGCAAGACGGTGGTATGTTGCCAAGTAGATGTCACGCAGGCCTCAGAACGTAAAGTCCTTAAAGACATCGGGCATGTCGCCTTGCATGGCTTTCGCTTCTTGCGTGTCGTAGGCCGTTTTGTCCCACAACTCAAAGTGATTACCCATACCGAGCAAGATGGTGTCTTTGGCAATGCCAGCGGCAGCGCGCAATTCTGGCGAAATGAGGACACGACCTGTGCCATCCATTTCAACGTCCATCGCATTGCCGAGAAAGATACGTTTCCACCACTGCGCTTCCATGGGCAGTTGCGCAATGCGCTCGCGAAACCGCTCCCATTCAGTGCGGGGGAACACCATCAAACAGCCATGGGGGTGCTTCGTGATGGTCAGCTGACCAGCAGCTGTGGCGCTCAAAACCTCGCGGTGACGCGTCGGCACCGACAGGCGGCCTTTGGCGTCCAAACTCAACGAAGATGCACCTTGAAACACTTGATTCCCAATTCTTGATGAAAAAATCTGCATTGCGGGAATTTTTCCCACTTAATTGCACTTTTTTGCACTGTATCAGGATTTCACTGGCCCACAAGAGGGTTTTCAAGTTTTTTCAATGAAATCAAGGGCTTAGAACGCTGTCTACATGAGAAATTGAGAGAAAAAATCCTTGAAAATTAGGCACTTAGAAGTTTGTCTGCAAGTAACTTCTGAAACATTTTTTTACTTAAAAAAAATTAACATTTTTCTCAAATTTTTTATTGAGGCCCTTGGCCAGATGCGTGGCAAGAAAAAAGGCTCCCAACGGAGCCTTTTTTAAGAAGCCTGATCCAGAATCAATCACCAAACATTTTCTGCTTGAGTTCGCGTCTTTGCTGCGCTTCCAAGGACAAATTGGCAGTGGGACGCGCCAACAAACGACCCACCCCAATGGGTTCGCCTGTCTCATCGCAATAACCATAGTCGCCAGCGTCAATGCGCTGAATCGACTGCTCAATTTTCTTCAAAAGCTTGCGTTCACGATCGCGAGTGCGCAGCTCCAAAGCATGTTCTTCTTCAATGGTGGCGCGGTCTGCGGGATCGGGTACCACCACGGTGTCTTCACGCAAATGCTCCGTGGTTTCGCCTGCGTTGGCCAAAATACCTTGTTTGAGATGAACCAGTTTCAGTCTGAAAAATGCCATTTGGGCATCGTTCATGTACTCACTGTCAGGCATGGCCATGACTTCCGCATCGGTCAATTGATCGGGTTTTTTAGATTTCCAGTTATTGGCCAATTTAGGATCTTTTTTAACAGCAACGAAAGGGGGCGGGGTGAGAACTTGGGTGGGCATGTTTTGTAAATAACTGGCTTTTGCAGCCGTTGATGCGACCGATTGAGCCATTGATGGCACAGTAATTTGTGCAAGACGTGCAGAGGGTCGAACGGCACGGGCTGGCACATCAGCGGCCACAACAGGCGCTTCGACAACCGGCGCAGGCGCAGGGGTCTTGGATTTGTTTTTTTCTTCTTTAGCGGGCTTAACGATGGGTTTATCGGCTGGTTTAACAGCTGCTTTGCCAGAAGATTTGGCAGCCGGTTTAACCTCGGCCTTCGGGGCAGGCTTGACTGCTGTTTTGGCCGCAACCTTTGCAGGTGCTTTAACTGGCTTGGCCGCGGGCTTCACGGGTGCCTTGGCAACTGGTTTTGAAGCTGATTTTGGCGCGGGTTTGGTCACCACCTTGGAACTGGGCTTGACCACAGGCTTTGCGGATCCTTTGGGGGCTTGTTTTGCGACTGGCTTGGCGGCTGGTTTGGCAGGCGGTTTGGCCACTGGTTTTGCCACTGGTTTGGCCGACTTGGTCACAACAGGCTTGCCCTTGCTGACGGCTTTGGTAGGCGCAGCTTTAGCAGGCACAGGCTTTGAGGCCTTCTTGGCGGGCACGGCCACCTTTGCCTTTGAATTGCCTGCTGGGCTGTTCTTTTTCACTGCAGTTTTTGAGCTCGTTTTAAGGGGCTTTTTCACGTCCTGTCTCCTAGCCGTGGCGGCTTACATACCCATTTGGGTACCAGCCATTGGCAAATGAGTTGGGGTCATTGGCTCATTTGCGTCAAAACCCAAAAATCTCGACCTTCTGGGCATGTGGGGGCCCCAATTAAGGGACCCTGTCAGGGCGCAGATTGTAGCGACTGAACGGACTTAAAACGCTTTCAAAAAAACTAAACCAAACTTTGTTCCAAGCCCTGCAGCAAAATGTCTTTGGGCAGGTCAATGCCAATAAAGACCATTTTGCTTACTTTAGGCTCGTTTTCAGCCCAAACAGGGCCTAAATCACTGCCCATGAGCTGATGAACCCCCTGAAAAATGACCTTCCTTTCAGTTCCTTGCATATTCAAGACACCCTTGTATCTGAGCATGCGCGGTCCATAGACATTCACAATGGCGCCTAAAAAATCCTCTAACTTGGCAGGATCGAAGGCTCTTTCCGATTTAAAAACAAAACTCTTCACATCGTCATCAAAATGATGGTGGTGGCCATGGCTTTCACCCTGATGCGATGGATGATTGCAATGTTCACCATGCGCATGGTCGTGATGATCATGGCTGTGGTCATGCCCATGATCATGGTCGTGCCCACAGTGCTCGTCATGCACATGGGGCGTCTCTTCCTTCAAAAAGTCGGGGTCAATGTCGAGTTTGGCATTCAGGTTAAAACCTCGCAAATCAAAGACTTCTGCCAAAGACACCTCACCAAAATGAACCACCTTTTGGGGCGCACGGGGGTTCATGTGTGCCAAACGGTGCTTCAAGGCTTCTAGATCGGCCTTTTCAACCAAATCAGCTTTGCTGATGAAAATCTGATCGGCAAACCCAACTTGGCGACGCGCCTCTTGTCGGTCGTTCAGCTGTTGGGCTGCGTGTTTGGCATCGACCAAAGTCAGAATGGAGTCAAGCAAAAAGCTTTCGGCGATTTCATCGTCCATGAAAAATGTTTGCGCCACAGGGCCAGGATCGGCCAAACCAGTGGTTTCAATGACCACACGCTCAAAATCAAGTTCGCCTTTGCGCTTCTGCGCTGCCAGCGTTTGCAGGGTGGTACGCAAATCTTCGCGGATGGTGCAGCAAATGCAACCATTGCTCATCTGAATGATTTGTTCATTGGTGTCTGACACCAAAATATCGTTGTCGATATTCTCTTCCCCAAATTCATTCTCAATGATGGCAATTTTTTGACCATGTGCTTCAGTGAGCACTCGCTTGAGCAGCGTGGTCTTACCCGAACCCAAAAAGCCAGTCAGGATGGTTGCAGGAATCAATGCCATGAAAACACTCCAAAAAGAGAGACAACAAAATAGCCCTGAAGTGTACCGACCCTGACCTAAGAAGCGCCAATCAGCCTAGAGTTTCTTGACGACCACAAGGCCTTTCAAGTATTCCCCTTCTGGAAAATAAACAGTCATTGGGTGATCTGGCGCCCCTTGCAAACGCTCACTGATATAACCATCCACGCCCGCATCGGTCCCTGCTGAAGCCACAATCTTGTGAAACAAATCAGCACTGATTCCGCCAGAGCAAGAGTAAGTGAACAACTCCCCCCCAGGTGCTAGCAACTTCAACGCCAAACGATTGATGTCCTTGTAGGCCCGCGCAG
>JBIKJX010000199.1:0-4271 GCA_044360785.1 Limnohabitans sp. | reverse complement strand
TTTGGCCAGCGGCAGCATTTGCATGAGTGCCATGAATGCGGCTTCGTTTGAAGCCTTGTATTCGGCTTTCTCGCGCATGCACATGCAAAAAACTTGGGATGGCATCATGAATGCACCCGTCCGCTTAGATGACGTGGTGTTGGCAGAAATGCTGTGGGCGTCTTACAAGGCCTTGTTTACGGTGACTGCCATTTTGGGTGTGATGTTGATCTTGGGCATCAGCCACAGTTGGAAATTGTTGTTGGCCTGGCCCGTGTTGTGGTTGGTGGGCGTGACCTTCAGTTGCATTGCTTTGATTTTCAATGCCATGGCCAAGGGTTACGATTTCTTCACGTATTACTTCACTTTGTTCTTAACGCCCATGATGTTCTTGTCGGGCATTTATTTTCCGCGGAGTCAATTGCCAGAGTGGTTGCAACGCATCACCGATTTCTTGCCTTTAACGGCTGCCATCGAGTTGGTGCGCCCCTTGTTTTTAGACCAGTGGCCCAGCAATGTGCTGCCTAACCTCAGTTTGTTGCTCGTTGTGGGCGGCGTTGCTTTCTGGGTGGCGTTGGCCTTAACCCGCAAACGCTTTAGTACTTGATCCATTCATTCCTTCATTCACTTTTCCATTTACAAATCATGATCATTCAAAAAGTAGGCATCATTGGCGCAGGCACCATGGGCAACGGCATCGCACAAGCGTGCGCCGTTGTAGGCATTCCCGTGGTCATGGTGGACATTTCAGAAGCGGCCGTGGCCAAAGGCATTGCAACAGTGTCGGGCAGCTTAGACCGCTTGCTGAAAAAAGAAAAAATCACAGAAGCTGACAAAGCCAATGCGCTGTCAAAAATTCAAGGCAGCACACGCTATGAAGACCTCATGAGCGCCGATTTGGTCATTGAGGCGGCCACAGAAAATCAAGACCTCAAAGTCAAAATTCTGAAGCAACTCGATGGCATGCTGGCGCCTGAAGTCATCATTGCTTCCAACACATCTTCAATTTCCATCACGCAGTTGGCGGCGGTGACAACGCGTGCAGACCGTTTTATCGGCATGCACTTTTTCAATCCTGTGCCCATGATGGCCTTGGTGGAAATCATTCGTGGTTTACAAACCAGCGATGAAACACACGATGCCGTTCACGCGCTGGCGACAGCGCTTGGCAAAACACCGATCACCGTGAAGAACGCCCCTGGCTTTGTGGTCAATCGCATCTTGGTGCCCATGATCAACGAAGCGTTGTTTGTGTTGTCCGAAGGTTTGGCCACGCCCGACGACATCGATGCGGGTATGAAGCTCGGGTGCAACCAACCCATTGGCCCCTTGGCACTGGCTGACATGATTGGCTTGGATGTGTGTTTGGCCGTCATGGAGGTTTACCTCAAAGAATTTGGCGACAGCAAATACCGTCCATGCCCCTTGTTGAAAGAGTTGGTGGCTGCGGGGCGTTTGGGCCGCAAAACAGGCCATGGTGTTTACCAATATTGATTTGGCGCAAGTGCGACCAACGCACATGTCTTTATCCTCAAACAAAGGATTGCCATGATGCATGCCATGGCCGAGCGTGCGGAACGACTCACTGGGAAATGACATTGTGAAAATTGCGCTGCTCTCAGACATTCATGCCAATCTGCATGCAATGAACGCCTGCATGTTGCATGCAAAGTCGCAGGGGGTGGATCGATGGGCTTTGTTGGGCGACTTGGTGGGCTATGGCGGCAATCCGCAAGAGGTGGTGGCCATGGCCATGCGCTTGGCCGATGAAGGTGCGTGGGTGATTCAAGGCAATCACGATCTCATGGCCGTCAGTCCGCCGGTTGATGATCACAGCATGGGCAGTAGCACCGCGCAGTGGACTTTTGCGCAATTGGACGAGGCGCAACGCGAGTTCCTCAAATCCTTGCCCCTCACGGCTTTGTCGGGATCGTTGTTATTTGTCCATGCCAGTGCACATGCACCCGATCGATGGCACTATGTCGATTCAGAACGTGCGGCCAATTTGTGTGCCGACCATGCGCTTCAAAGTTTTGACGCGCGCCATGTTGTGGTGGGGCATGTGCACCATCAAACAGTGTATTACCATGGCACGGGGCACAGCATGATGCGCTTTGATCCCACTGCGGGTGTGCAAGTGCCCATGCCCTTGCATCGCCGATGGGTGGCCACCGTGGGGTCGGTGGGGCAGCCTCGCGATCACAAGCCTGAAGCGATGTATGCCCTCTACGACGACACCGCAGGACGAATGACTTTTCACCGTGTGGCCTACGATCATGCCGCGGCAGCTCAGGCGATTCGTAAAGCAGGATTGCCCGAGTTTTTTGCTGAACGATTGGCGCTAGGTCGATGAAATTATTCAATCCTGGTCACGTCATTGATGGTTTTGAAATCGAGGCCTGTTTGCACGCCGGTGGCATGGCGCACATTTATAACGTGCAATACGCCATGAGCGAAGACGGATCGCGCCGTGAATCAGAGTTTCCGATGGCCATGAAAATTCCGCGGATGACAGCGGGTGATGGCGCCGAGAACATCGTCAGCTTTGAAGTGGAGCATCAAATTTTGCCGGCCATTACAGGTGCTCACGTGCCTCGCTTTGTGGCGGCAGGTGACTTGTCGCGCACGCCGTATTTGGTAATGGAATACGTCCAAGGTTCAACGCTTGAAACCTGGGCTGACAATTTTCACAAAGAAACATTTCAAACAGGCTTGCACGACAGCGCCATTGCCCGCATGGGCGCTGAGTTAGCACATGCGGTGCACAGTTTGCACAAACAAAATGTGTGTCACCTCGACCTTAAGCCCGCCAATGTATTGATACGGCCCAATGGCAAAGTGGTGTTGCTTGATTTTGGTTTGTCATGCCACGCACACTATCCCGACTTGTTGGCAGAAGAATTGCGCAAGGCTGTTGGGTCGCCCGCTTGGATTGCACCCGAGCAAGTCGTGGGCGTGCGCGGCGATCCGCGTTCCGATATTTTTGCCATCGGTGTCATGCTGTATGAATTGGCCACAAGCGAATTGCCATTTGGTGAGCCTGCTACAGCTTCGGGCATGCGTCAGCGTTTGTGGATGGATCCTGTGCCACCCCGCAAGCGCAACCCTCAAGTGCCCGAGTGGTTGCAAGAAGTGATTTTGAAATGCCTGCATCCCGAGGCCGCTAAGCGATATCCCTCGGCAGCGCACTTGGCCATGGACTTGAGCCACCCCGATCAAATTCGCATCACAGAGCGGGGTCGGCAAATTCAGGGCACGGGCTTCAAAGAGCATTTCAAACGCTGGCTCAAAGCGGCAGGCATGCACTATCAACCCAGTCCTTTGCCATCCAAGCAAATTAAAGAAGTGCCCATCTTGATGGTGGCCTTACCGCATGCTGATGTGAGCGACGCCACTTGGTATTCACTGCGCGAAGCGGTCGACCGATCGTTGGGGATACGACCCGGTGCACGCTTGGCTTGTGTCACTGTCATCTCGCCAGGCGATACCAGCAGCACAGAATCGAGCAAAAGTGAAAGCAGCGTGCACCGGATGCATTTGTCGCGAATGCAGCAATGGTCGCAGGGCCTTGACTTGCATGATCACCAAATTTCTTTCCATGTGCTGGAAGCCAGCGATGTAGCCCATGCCTTGGTCAAATATGCAGAAGGCAACGAAGTGAGCATGATCATCATGGGCGCCGCAACCCATGGCCTGCAAATGCAACGCTTCGTGGCCACCGTGCCCACCAAAGTGGCCATGGCCGCACCTTGCACCGTCATTTTGGTGAAACAAGATGTGCCATTTGAATTTTTAGGAACACTGAATGACGAATGACCTCCCACCAGGTCCCACCGAGTGGGACGCTTTGCATCCTTATGCTTCGCTCACACCCGATCAAGTCTTGGATGCATTGGCCGACATTGGTTTGATGGGGGATGGACGACTTACGGCACTCAGTTCCTACGAAAACCGCGTCTACCAAATTCAACTTGAAACAGAGCGGGCACCCACTCAAACCGATGGCACGCCAGTGCCTGACTGTGTGGTGGCTAAGTTTTATCGACCAAGTCGATGGACCGATGCGCAGATTCAAGAAGAGCATGACTTTGCAGCTGAGTTAGTGGCCGCTGAAGTGCCTGTGGTGCCGCCGCTCAATTTGGTAGGTCGCACATTGCATCACAAACCAATTGAAGGTGCATTTGAAAAGAGCGATTCTCAAGGTCATGCGTTTCAAGGATTCTCTTTTTCAGTGAGTGAGCGCCGAAGCGGCCGCCCACCCGAGTTAGACGACGACGAAGTGTTGGGATGGA
>JBIKJX010000198.1:0-4321 GCA_044360785.1 Limnohabitans sp. | reverse complement strand
TTCGTTCTTGCCAACTTCCTTCATGAGCGTTTCACGCAAGGCTTCAAAGGTTTGTAATTGGTCGACCCATTTCCAATCTAAAGCCAACTGCGACGTATTGCCTTTGACATTGACCAACGCATCGGGCAACTTGGCAATGTTTTGCGAAATGCTGCCTTGCGGCAAATTGCGTGCTTTTTCAACACCCTGTGTGTACAAAGACCACATGGCGTCGTACACATGCGCTTCCGCTTTCAAAGCTTCTGTTGAAGGCGCATTCAAAACATATGGCTCACCAGCAGACTTGAATTGACCGACACGAATCAGGTTGGCTTTGACACCCAATTTGTCTAGCGCGTCTTTGTAATAATTTCGTGAACGACCAAATCCTTCAATGAGGACGCCACCCAAGGGGTGAACCAAAACTTGACTGGCTTGTGCTGCTAAATAATATTGACGTTGGTCGTACATACTGGACCAAGCGATGACAGGTTTGCCAGATGACTTGAATTTTTCAATGGCGCTGGCCGCCTCCCTGAGAGAGACCAAACCGCCACCTTGAAAGTCATCGAGTTTTAACAGGACACGATCAATGTGCTTGTCCTTGGCAGCCAACTCCAACGTCATGGCAAGATCTCGCAACCGAATGGTTTCGGTGGCATTGCCTTGAATTTCACCCAAGACTTGGTCTTTTAAGCCACCGGGCGATTCCTCGACCAAGACACCCTTCAGATCAAGAACCAGAACGGTTGGCTCCTCTAAGTTGACTTTGTCTGAGTACAAAACAACCCAAGCAATGCCGACTGCGTACAACACGACGCCCAAGACCAATGCAATTCGGAGACTTTGGGTCATCCAATCAGACACCTTCAAAAGACCTCTGTTGGCGACTTGAAAGATATTTTTGATTTTTTGAAATAAATTTTTCATGTGTTAAGTCCCCTTAATTTTGATTTTCTGAAGGCATCAACCAAGCCAAAACCATGGAGGGCAAGCAAGCACCCCACATGCAATAAGAAAAAAACACTTGCGTCAAATTTGAACTTTCCAAGCCAAGCGTTAACTTGAAAAATTCAGTTTGATTCAAGAAATAATAGACAAAGAAATAGAGGAGCCCGATGGCTGCCAAGTAACGATACGCGTGTAAGTAACCCACATTACGCACCGAAATTTGTCTTTCGTCCAGCAACTCGTCGGGCGCATCTGCAACATTGCGAACAGATTTGCGCAATTGAAAATAAGCTATCAACACAATGGCCATTAACAGAATATCCAAATAGGAGCGAACTTTCGGGTGCGGTATGTAAGTCGTGAAGGCCATGATCGTCAACGAGATTGCTGTCAAAGACACCAACCATCTTCGATTAGTTTGCGAACGCAATGCAGAATGACGGTTGTCATTCAAACTTTTCACAACTTCGTCACGCGTCATACCCGTTGACCAATAAAACTTTTTCTCTGGCTTTTCACGCATGTCATTTGCCTTTCGGAAATGGTTTGATTGAAAACAAACTTTGAACGTCTTGACCCAACACTTCAGCAATTTTGAGTGCCAAGACCAAACTGGGACTGTACTCACCACGCTCTAGATAACCAATGGTTTGATAATGCACACTTACCAGCTCGGCCAGCTGCTGGCGAGACATGCCCAACAATTCGCGCTGCTGGGCAATGCGGTTGTAAACTGGTACTTCTTCGTTGCGGCTCATGAATGTAGTATAAATGCTATATAGCATTCATGCAACATTTTTGCTGATAATTTTTAAACCATTGAATCGGTCTCAGAAAATGACTCGACACTTTTTCAGCCTGCTGTTGTGCCAGTGTTTTTTAGCTTTCCAGGTCCTTGCCCAAAGTACGCCCCCTTTGCCAGTGCCTCAGTCCGGCAAAATTGAACGGCTTGAAAATTTTCCCTCTAAGTATGTCCAAGCACGCCATGTCGATGTTTGGCTGCCTGACGAATTTGAAAAAATCAAATTGTCTGGCCAACGGTTCAATGTGCTTTACATGCATGACGGTCAAATGCTCTTTGACGCCAAAACCACTTGGAACAAGCAGGCTTGGAATGCTGATCAAACCATCACACGCTTGATGAAGTCGGGCCAATTGGCTCCTACCATCATTGTTGGCGTATGGAACAACGGCCAGTTTAGGCACAGTGAATATTTCCCTGAAAAATTCTTGCCTCACATGCCAGAGGCGCCAAGACAGATGTTGATTCAAAAGGGCTTAAGGGACAAACCGCAATCCGATGCCTATTTGCGTTTTCTGGTCGATGAGCTCAAGCCATATATCGACACGAAGTACCCGACCCACAAAGGCCCCGCCCAAACAGCCATCATGGGCTCTAGCATGGGCGGACTGATTTCAATCTACGCATTGAATGAGTATCCAGCGGTTTTTGGCGGTGCTGCAGGCCTTTCCACTCATTGGATTGGCATTCACCAACCCAACTCTCACATTCCACTGGCTGCGTACATTTATTTAAGAGACAAATTGGCCAACCCGCAAACAAACAAAATCTACCAAGACCACGGCACCACTGAACTGGATGCCTTGTATGCGCCTTATCAAAATTTCATCAATCAAATCATTCGCGACAAAGGCTATTCTGAGAATGGCCCTCAAGCCAATTTCTTAACTCGGGTCTTTGAGGGAACAGGCCACAACGAAAAAGCATGGGCCGATCGATTGGCCATTCCTGTGCTGTTTTTATTAGGCAAATAAGAGGTTCAATTATTCCTATTTTTACGAAATAATATTCAATTTAATTCAAATTTAAACTGAATATAAAAGATTAGACTTTGCATCACATCTTTTTCCCCATCAGGGATTTTCACAGTTAAGGTAAGTATGCAAACAATTGCACCTTTATGGCTTTGGGCTACGTTTGTTGCCATCGTTCTGGCATCTTTGTTCATTGACTTTGTTGTCTTGCGCAAACAAGGCGCGCAAGAAATTGGCGTCAAAGAAGCATTGAACTGGTCTTTGGTCTGGATTGCCTTGAGCTTCCTGTTCAATGGCCTGTTTTGGTGGGCCATCAAAGACACCACAGGCTCAACTGAGTTGGCCAATACCAAGTCACTCGAATTTTTAACTGGTTACCTGATTGAAAAGTCATTGGCCGTCGACAATATTTTTGTCTTCTTGATGATCTTCACCTACTTTGCAGTGCCCTCCCACTTTCAAAAGAGGGTGCTCATGATTGGCATCATCGGGGCCATTGTTTTGCGCACCATCATGATTTTGGTGGGCGGTTGGTTATTGGCTGAGTTCCATTGGTTTCTCTACGTGTTTGGCGCATTTTTAATTCTCACCGGCATCAAGATGTGGTGGGCTGCTGGTAAAGAACCCGACCTGGATGACAATCCTGCGCTTAAACTTTTGCGCAAAATGATTCCAGTTAGCAAAAACTACGATGGCGAAAATTTCTGGACGCTTGAAAATGGCAAAAAAGTGGCGACACCTTTGTTCATGGTCATTTGTTTGATTGCTTTGACCGATGTCATTTTTGCAGTTGACTCTATTCCCGCCATCTTTGCGATTACCAGCGATCCTTTCATTGTTTTAACCAGCAACGTTTTTGCGATCCTGGGTTTGCGCGCCATGTACTTTTTGCTGGCGTCAGTGGCCAACAAGTTCCACTTGCTGAACTACGGACTGGCAGTCATCTTGGTGTTCATTGGAACCAAAATGTGCTTGATCGATTTTTACAAAATTCCTGTGATGGTGTCCTTGGGCGTTGTGGTCGGCATTCTGGCGATCACCATGCTGCTGAGTGTTCGCACTGCGAAACCTCAGGCCGATTGATTCAAGTACTGTCTAAATCAACCCCTCTGATTCACAATTTTTGCTGTAGCAATTGTTGAACCAGGGGGTGTTGAACTTTTCGCTCTGTGCCAATGGCAAAAATATGTTCTTTGACCCCCTCGCATGCGCCCAAGCGATTTACTGCGTAATGGGCTGTTAAGTCTGCATGCACCCATTCAGCGGCTGGAAATACACCCATGCCATTGGCACCAAATGTTTTCAAGAGCGCACTGTCCTCAAACTCTCCCACAATGTTTGGCTTGATCGCGCGTTGTTCAAACCAGTGGTCTAAGCGGTCGCGAACAGCCGTGTGAGCTGTCGGCAATAAGACTGGAATCGTTTCTAAACATTGAGGGAAATTACGCTGGCCTGCCTTGACCCATTTTGAATTACCGTACCAGGCAATGTCAGTCACGCCAAGTGCATGGCTGTACAACTTGATATTGGGATTGAATGTGGCTGGCCTGTCGGACAAGACCACATCGAGCCGATGCAAGGCCAAGTCACCCAGTAAATCGTCCAATTGACCTTC
>JBIKJX010000009.1:0-15010 GCA_044360785.1 Limnohabitans sp. | reverse complement strand
GTTGTTTTCGGCCACTTTCTCGCCTGAAATCAAGCGTTTGGCCAACAGCTATTTGCAAGACCCCATCACCATTGAGGTGGCACGCCCCAACGAAACGGCCTCGACGGTTGAACAACGTTTTTATGCCGCCCAAGACGATGACAAGCGCCGTGTGGTCAAGGCGGTTCTCAATCAGCGTGGCATCAAACAAGCCTTTATTTTTGTCAACAGCAAATTGGGATGTGGTCGTTTGGCCCGTTCTTTAGAGCGCGAAGGCCTCAAAACTGCGGCATTGCATGGTGATAAATCTCAAGACGAACGTTTAAAAGCGTTAGAGGCTTTTAAACAAGGCGAAGTCGATTTGTTGGTCTGCACCGATGTGGCAGCGCGTGGCCTCGACATCAAAGATGTGCCCGCAGTGTTTAACTTTGATGTGCCTTTCAATGCAGAAGACTACGTGCACCGCATTGGTCGCACGGGACGCGCTGGCGCTTCTGGCTTGGCCGTTACCTTGGTCTCGCCCTCTGACATGCGCTTGGTGTCAGACATCGAAAAACTCATTAAAAACAAACTCCAAGTGGAAGTATTCCCCTTGGAAGAGGACCGCTCGCGCGACAACGCCAGCGAGGGTCGACGCGACGAAAGACGGGACGAAAAACGCGATGTTCGCCGCGAAGACCGACGCCCCGATCGTGGCTTTGAGCGTCGCCGTGACGAAGAAGATCCCCGCGATCGCAGAAGCAGTTTCCGTCCTGTGCAAGTTTCAAGAGACCCCTTCTTCGAAAAACCCTATGAAGCCCCCACGGCCGAGCAAGCCAGTGCAGCCTCGTGGGAAGCCAGTGCCAGAACAGTGGCCTCAAGGCCTGGTCTGTCAGCCAATATCAAACCCAAGCGCAAAGTCGCGGCCTTGTTCAAAGCAGGCGAATAAGTCCTTCTGCTAAACCCGACCAATTGTTGGGTGTGTTTTGATAGACCCTCAAAGCTTTACATTCCCCTGTCAAAATGACAGGATGAAATTAAAGCCAACTCACCTAACGCTCCTTGGGGTAGCCGCTTCATTGATCACGCCCTTGGCATGGTCGCAAACCACGCCACCGCCAACAGCACCTGTGCAAGACATGGGCCGCGTTGAGATTAAAAGCAACCGAGACAACGAAATGGAAGAGCGTCGGCAATCGACCGCCGCCAAAATTGTCATTGGTCGAGAAGAACTCGACAGGCAAGGTGACAGCACTCTGGGTGAAGTTTTAAAGCGTCTACCAGGCGTCACAGTTCAAGGTGCGCCTGGCAGAGGGGGTGGCATTCGCATGCGTGGTTTGGGCGGTGGTTACACCCAAATTTTGATGGACGGTCAGCGTGTTCCTCCAGGTTTTTCGATCGAGTCCCTGACGCCCGACATGGTGGAGAAAGTTGAAATTCTGAGGGCGCCAACAGCGGAAACTGGCGCGCGTGCCATTGCAGGCACCATCAACATTGTTTTGCGTGAAGGTGTGCGTGCCAACCCCGACGACTTGAAGGTGGGCAGCTCGTTTGAGCATGGCTACCGCTCTGAAGGTTTGAACTGGATTCGCAACTTAAAGACCGAGCCCCTCATTGGCACTCTGACGGTCTCTGCCATGAATTCATGGCGTCCCGAAGACAATACTTCGTTCACAGAGTCTGAGGTGGCAGCCAACGATTTGTCTCCCATGTTGGCGGCTCAACGCGTTCGAAATACCTTGAGTCTGGGGCACCGACAAGGCATGAATGCCAACGCCCGTTTGATGTGGCGTGGTGAGCAGGGCAGGACCATGATCTTGATGCCCTTCATGGTTTATTCTGAAAACAAAAATGTGGGTCAAATCAATTTGACCGAAGCCAAAACAATCAATGGCGTTTCTCAATCGATGCTGTCAGACACAGCCAATTCGACCAACAACAACCGTTTTGTCTTGACGCGATTGAATGGCCAGTGGAATCAACGCTTTTCTGCAGACTCACGTTTTGAATTCAGATTTGGCTTCGGGGAGTCACATTTCAAGTCGCAATTTTCGCAACAGGCTGGCAGTTCAACAGGCTTGTTGAGCACACTCCAAGAGTCGCAAAGTTTCAAAGATCTTTCGCAGTCATGGAACGGTAAATTGACGCAAGTTGTTGGCAATGGCCATCAGATGGTCAGTGGCTTAGAGCTAGAGGGCGTCCGTCGCCACGAGGAAGCCAATGCCGAAGTCACAGACGATGCGGGCAACATTCGCGCACGAACGCAGCGCTGGGCCATTTACACGCAAGATGAATGGAACATCAATCCCCAGTGGAGTGCGCATGCGGGCATTCGCTATGAAAGTATCTTGACTGAAGGCAACAACGAGGAAGGCCAGAGAAGCAACAAGAGCAGCGTTGTGACTCCCTTGTTGCATGCGGTTTGGAAGCCTTTACCGCAAAGCCGCGATCAGATTCGCATGAGCTTGACTAAAAGTTACAAGACGCCCACGCTGAATGATTTGGTGGGCAAAACGTCGCTCTCCAGAGAGACCAACAGTCCAACCCGAACTGACCGCATCAGCAATCCAGGTCTCAAGCCAGAATTGGCTGTAGGCATCGATTTGGCCGTTGAAAGATATTTGTCGGGCGGTGGTGTTTTGAGTGCCAACATCTTTCGGCGCAACATCAGTGACTTGATTCGCAATGTCACCACGGAACGCTACGACACCGTCTGGGCACCTGGTCAACGCCGCTTTGTTTCAAGCCCGACCAATGTGGGTGACGCTATCACCCAAGGTCTGGAGTTGGAGGCTAAGTTTGCCTTGAATCAAGTATGGACAGAAGCATTGCCCGTTGATGTTCGAAGCAACTTGAGTTTTTTTAACTCTAAGGTGTTAGATGTTCTGGGACCTAACAATCGTTTAGACCAGCAACCCAAAATGACAGCCAATTTGGGCGCAGATTACCGCGTTAGAGCTGTACCGTTGTCTCTGGGTGGCAACGTGAACATCAATCCCGACTACACCACCCGCAGAAGTCTCCAACAATGGAGTTACCAAGGGACAAAACGGGTGGTGGATGTCTATGGCGTTTGGAAGTTCAGCCCTGTATCTGCATTGCGTTTGACAGTCAGCAACTTGGTCCCCCAAGATTATTTAACAGGCAGTACTTTCATTGGCAACGGCATTTCGGAAAAGGTCAATAACACCACACGCAATTGGCAAAATGTTCAACTGCGTTTGGAACTGAAAATTTAATCAAGGACAAATCATGGTGACCAAAAACTCTGCTTGGTATGACAGCATGTACAACAACCGCGCGTTGGTGCCCAATTTTGCCGATCACTTTTCAGATTGGATTGAGGGCTCGAAAGCGGCGCGTGCCAATCTGAATTGCCATTTAGACATTGCCTACGGGACGGGGCCTAACGAAACATTGGACATTTTCCCTGCCCAAAAAGCCAATGCGCCAGTGGTTTTTTTCATTCATGGCGGTTACTGGCGTAGCCTTGATAAATCAGACCATTCCTTTGTGGCCCCGCCCTTGCACGACATGGGCGCATGCGTGGTGGTCGTCAACTATGCCTTGTGCCCAGGTACACCCGAGCAACCCGTCACCATTCCAGACATTGCGGTTCAAATGACGCGAGCATTGGCTTGGGTTTGGCAAAACATTGACAAGTACGGTGCCAATCCCAAAGAGGTGGTGGTGGCAGGCCACTCTGCGGGCGGTCATCTGGCAGCCATGCTACTGGCCTGTGATTGGAAGTCGGTCGATAAGTCGATACCCGCTAATTGGATTCAAAAGGCGTTGTCAATTTCTGGTTTGTACGACCTGACGCCCCTGCGCAAGACGCCGTTTCTTCAAGACTCCTTGAAGCTCACAGCCAAGCATGCTCAAATGGCCAGCCCCGCTTTGTGGCCGCGGCCTAAAAAAGGTGTCTTGTACACCTTGGCCGGCGGTGACGAAAGTGCAGAATTTTTAAGACACAACCGTTTGATTCATCAAACATGGGGGCCCAAGACCGTCCCCATTTGCGAAGCATTGCCCGGACTCAATCACTTCAGTATCGTGACCGATCTTACAAAAAAAGGCACTCGTCTGAGTGCCTTGATGAAGCAGTTAATTCAATCGCCTTAAGCCGCGCTGCGCTTTTTCTGAATGATTGTCCACAAGGGTGGCAAAACCAAGGAAGCCACTACCACAGCCAGCAGTGTGAAGGATATAGGGCGATCCCAAAAGACTGACCAGTGCCCTTCACCAATGGAAAGGGCGTTGCGCATTTGCGCCTCTGCAAGCGGTCCCAAAATCATGCCCACAATGACAGGTGCAACGGGAAAGTCGTAGCGCCGCATCAGTGTGCCCAGCAGTCCAAAACCATACATGATGAACAAATCAAAACTGCTTTGGCGCATGCCATACACACCCACGGTGGCAAATATCAAAATGCCTGCGTAAAGTTGGGGCTTAGGAATTTTGAGTAGCTTGACCCAGAGTCCAACCAACGGCAAGTTTAAGACCAGCAGCATCACGTTACCGATGTAGAGTGATGCAATCAAAGCCCAAACCAACCCTGAAGACGTTTGAAAAAGTTGGGGGCCTGCTTGGATGCCATAGTTTTGCAATGCAGACAAAAGAATGGCCGCAGTCACAGAAGTGGGGATACCCAATGTCAGCAGTGGAACCAAAGTGGCCGTGACAGCGGCATTGTTGGCCGCCTCTGGTCCCGCTACACCTTCGATGGCGCCAGTCGTGCCAAATTCTTCTTTGTGTTTGGACAGCTTCTTTTCGGTGGCATAACTTAGGAAGGTTGGAATTTCTGATCCGCCGGCAGGGATGGTGCCAAACGGAAAACCAATGGCCGTGCCGCGCAGCCAAGCAGGCCAAGATCGACGCCACTCGGCGGGTGTCATTTGAGCGCGTGTCAGGCTGTTCATATCGGCGCTGCTTTTGCCTTCGTAAAGAGCGTTGTACAAAACTTCAGACACGGCAAACAGACCCACAGCGATCAGCACGGTTTCAATGCCGTCCAAGAATTCTGGAATGCCAGCGGTGTATCGAACTTGACCCGTAATTTGATCCATGCCAATGAGGCCCAAGGCCAGACCAATGAACAAGGCAGTCAGTCCACGAACCATGCTTTGTCCCAACACAGCGCTAACTGTGATGAAGGCCAACAACATCATGCAGAAATATTCAGGAGGACCTAATTTGACAGCAAACTCAGCAACCACTGGCGCGAACAGGGTGACCAAAATGGTGGCCAATGTGCCCGCCACAAACGAGCCAATGGCTGCAGTGGCAAGCGCCGAGCCAGCACGCCCACTTTTGGCCATTTTGAAACCTTCTAGCGCCGTCACCATGGTGCCGGTTTCCCCGGGGGTATTGAGCAAGATAGAGGTGGTTGAACCGCCGTACATGGCACCGTAATAAATGCCAGCAAAGAAAATCATGGAGGCAGTGGGTTCAACTTGGGACGTAATTGGTAACAACATGGCCACGGTGACCGCTGGGCCAAGACCAGGCAAGACACCAATGGCCGTGCCCAAGGCACAACCCACAAAAGCCCACATTAAATTAATGGGGGTACCCGCAGTTACAAAGCCTGCGAGCAAATTATTCCAAGTGTCTAACATGATGTACTTTCTGAATTTAGAGCCAAGGCGTACCCGTTAAATTGGGCAAGTTGATCGACAGGAACAATGTAAAAAGCCAGAACACTGGGGCTGCAATTAAAAAACCTAAGATGCAGTCTTTCAGGGTTTGAGACAGATTGCCTGCGGCGTCCCCTTGAGACACACGCAAACCGCGCACGGCCAAGACAAAACACAGCGCACAGCTCAGCACAAAGCCTGCCGCATTGATCAGGGCGGCATTGGCTAAAACGCCTGCAGAAACCCAAGCAAATGCATGCCAGTCAGCGCGCTCAGCACCAGACGCCTCGGGCATGTTGCGGTATCCGCCCGTCAGGGATTCCCACAACAACCATGCAGAGCATGCCGCCAAAAAAATGGCAACCACCCACGGTAAAAAATTGGGGCCGACACCAGCGTAACCGGCCTCTGATGAAATGCCTGTCGCACCCCACATCATGAGGAAAGATAAGGCCAGGCCCAAAAGTGCAATGCCAATTTGAGTGGGTGATGAAGTGGAAGTTGTCGTGGCGGTTTGTTCAGACATGGCGTATTTGCTTTCAAAAAAGTCTGGGTTCCGTAGGATCCAAATGAAGGTGGCAACTTGTGTGAGTTGAAGTACCACCTGTGAATGAATGTGACGGTTTAGAGCATGCCGGACTTGGTCATGGTGGCACGCAAACTTGCAAACTCGCGATCTACAAAGTCGTCAAATTCTGGATTGGCCATCCATGCGGGAGTCCAATTGTTTTTCTCAAGAGATTCAGCCCATGATTTTGATTTGACTGCTTTTAAAACCATGTCGGTCAGGGCTTTGCGCTGGGCAGCAGTTAGACCCGCAGGAGCGTAGACACCGCGCCAGTTACCGATGTCGATGTTGTAGCCTTGCTCAATCATGGTAGGGACGTCAATGCCCTTCAAGCGCTTGGGTGATGTGACCGCAATGGCGCGCATCTTGCCCGTCTCGATGTACTGCTGGAACTCGCTGTAACCGCTACCGCCAACAGTGACGTTGCCACCCAAGATGGCCGCAACTGCTTCGCCGCCGCCACGGAAAGGCACATAGTTGATCTTGGCGGCATCGACGCCCACTTCGAGCGCCAACATGGCCGCTGCAATGTGCTCTGTGGCACCGCGGGAACCACCGCCCCATTTGACGCTGCCTAAGTCCTTTTTCATTTGCTCAACCACATCCTTCATGGTTTTGAGCGGTGAATTGGCAGGCACGACAAACACGTTGTATTCGCTGGTTAAACGTGCAATGGGGGTGACCTTGTCTAAGCTGACAGGTGGCTTGCCCGTAATGATGCCACCCAACATCACAGCGCCCATGACCATGAGGGAGTTGCCATCGCCTTTGGTGGCATTGGCGTATTGGGCTAAGCCAATGGTGCCGACTGCTCCGCCTTTGTTTTCGTAAGTGACTGAGCTGGCCACGCCAGCGTCTTGCAAGGCTTTGCCTAAGGCACGGCCTGTGGTGTCCCAACCGCCCCCTGGGTTGGCCGGGATCATCATTTTGATGTTGGCGGCTGCCAAAGAGGGCAATGACAGGCTGGCGCCTGCTGCCAAGGCAAAAACAGATTTGATAAACTGATCGCGACGCATGGTGTCTCCTTTTAAGTGCAAAATCGATGACCAATGATGTGCCTTTAAGCTGTCAATTGGCTGTCCAAAATCCTAGGGAAAGTACTGACTCATGCGATTGTTGTTGGTTGAGGATGACCCCTCTTTGCAAGAAAACCTGGTTCGCAGTTTGTCGCGGCGTGGTTTGCAAGTGACGTCTGCTTCCACCGCATCGCAGGCAGTGTCTACTTGGCAGAGTTTGCGACCTGATGTGGTCCTACTCGATTTAACCCTGCCCGATGGCGATGGCTTGAACGTCGTGTCGCAAGTTCGTCAAAAAGGTTTCACCACGCCCGTGCTGGTTTTAACGGCGCGGGCCAATGTGGGCGATCGGGTGTTGGGCTTGAATTCAGGCGCTGATGATTACATGGCCAAACCCTTCGACTTGGACGAGCTAGAAGCAAGATTGAATGTGCTTTACAGACGTTCCAAAGCTGCGCAGCAAGCGACATCTTTCAATACCGATGCTAGACAAGCCGGAACAGGTCTGCAAACGATTCAGCTTGGAGCCATCACTTTAGACACCTTGAATGGCGTCGCCTACTTCCATCAACAAGCCATGGAATTGACGCCGCGAGAAGTGGCCATGCTCCAAGCCTTGATGGCGCATGCAGGTCAAGCGGTTTCAAAAGAGCGATTGTTCACCGCGGTATTTCCCGATGAATTGGATGTGCAGTTTGAAGCCATTGAAGTGGTGGCATATCGACTGCGCAAAAAACTGACGGATACGGGCATCAGTCTGGTCACCTTGCGGGGCCTAGGTTATTTGTTGAAGGTGGCGGGCTGATTCAGAGTGTCTTTAAGCAAAAAGACCAGGCACCGCCAATTGCCCGGTGCTAGCAGCGGTTTGAACTGCGAAGTGCAGTTCAAACTATGCTGCATAGCAGGGTGTGATTACATCAACAAATGTTCACCAGCATTGTCGCCACCCAAAATGACGTAATTGACTTTGCGAATGTCCATGAGCTTGGTACCGCCTGAGTAGCTGATAGAACTTTGGGTGTCTTGTTCCATCTCAATCAGGGTGTTGGCCAGCTTGCCCTTGATAGGCTCCAAAATGCGCTTGCCTTCAACGTGTTTGTATTCGCCCTTGTTGAAGTCAGAAGCCGAGCCGTAGTACTCTTTGTACAACTTGCCATCGACTTCAACAGTGGCGCCAGGTGACTCTTCGTGACCTGCCAGCATGGAGCCAATCATGATCATGGTTGCGCCAAAACGAATGCTCTTGGCAATGTCGCCGTGTTCACGAATGCCGCCGTCAGCAATGATGGGCTTGGTGGCAACGCGCGCGCACCATTTGAGCGCAGACAACTGCCAGCCGCCCGTGCCAAAACCAGTTTTGAGCTTGGTGATGCAGACCTTGCCGGGGCCAATACCCACTTTGGTGGCGTCGGCGCCCCAGTTTTCCAAATCGATGATGGCTTCGGGGGTGCCCACATTGCCAGCAATGACGAATGACTTCGGCAATTTTTCTTTGAGGGTGTGAATCATCTTTTGCACACTGTCGGCATGGCCGTGCGCAATATCGATCGTGATGTACTCGGGTGTGAGGCCCTCGGCCACCAATTGGTTCACTGTGTCGTAGTCGGGTGCTTTCACGCCCAATGAGATGGACGCATAAAGACCTTTGGCATGCATGTCGCGGACAAATTTGACATTGTCCAAGTCAAAGCGGTGCATGACATAGAAGTAACCGTTTTGCGCCATCCAGGTGCAAATTTGTTCGTTCACCACCGTCTTCATGTTGGCCGGTACCACCGGCAGACGGAATTTGCGGCCGCCCAGCTCTACGCCGGCGTCGCACTCAGAACGGCTTTCCACGCGGCATTTGCGGGGAAGCAACAGGATATTGTCGTAATCAAAAATTTCCATTTAACCAAGCTCCAAAAGGATCGTTGAAAGAACGAGTGAGCGCTTGGCTTGGCCGGTTTTGCATGCCATGAATGGGCAAAAAAAACCGGGCGCAAGAATCTTGGGCCCGGTGGCTGATTCTACCCGTTTTGTTTTGCATTTTGCCAACAAGGCGTCAGGAGTTTCTACAATTGGGGGATGTATGACCAAACGCCCTTGCTGAACAACCTCAATCCTGAACAACTGCGGGCGGTCACGCTTCCCTCTGAATCGGCCCTGATTTTGGCGGGCGCAGGGTCCGGCAAAACCCGGGTATTGACCACCCGAATTGCTTGGTTATTACAGACTTCCCAGGTGGGGTCGGGCGGTATTTTGGCCGTGACCTTTACCAACAAAGCGGCTAAAGAGATGATGCTCAGGCTGCAGGCCATGCTGCCCGTCAATGTGCGGGGCATGTGGATTGGCACTTTCCATGGACTTTGTAATCGGTTTTTGCGGGCCCATTACAAAATGGCCAATCTGCCCCAGACTTTCCAAATTTTGGACACGCAGGATCAGTTGTCGGCCATCAAGCGCTTGTGCAAGCAGCATGGCGTAGACGACGAGCGCTTTCCCCCCAAACAACTGCAGTGGTTCATCGCGGGTTGCAAAGAGGATGGCCTGCGCCCTCAAGATGTGGATGTGCGCGATGATGAAACTCGCCGCAAAGTCGAGGTGTACCAACTCTACGAAGACCAGTGTCAGCGTGAAGGTGTGGTGGATTTTGGCGAATTGATGCTGCGTTCTTTTGAATTGCTGCGTGACAACGAGGCCATTCGTTTGCACTACCGCGCACGCTTTAAGCATGTGCTGATCGATGAGTTTCAAGATACCAACAAGTTGCAATATGCCTGGATCAAAATGATTGCAGGCTTGCCTGCTGAATATGGCAGTGCCGTATTGGCTGTAGGCGACGATGACCAAAGCATCTACGCTTTTCGGGGCGCCCGTGTTGGCAATATGGCAGATTTTGTCAGGGAGTTTGGTGTTCAACATCAAATTAAGCTGGAACAAAACTACCGCAGTTACAGCAACATCTTGGACTCTGCCAACGCCCTGATTGGCAATAACAAAAATCGCTTGGGCAAAAATTTACGTACCGATCAAGGCGCTGGCGAGCCGGTTAGGGTGTATGAGTCCACCAGTGACTTTGCAGAGGCGCAATGGTTGGTCGATGAAATTCGTCAGCTGGTTAAAGGCGATGGATTCACGCGCAAAGAAATTGCAGTTTTGTATCGCAGCAATGCGCAAAGCCGCGTCATGGAAACAGGCTTGTTCAACGCAGGCGTGCCTTACAAGGTCTATGGCGGCTTGCGCTTCTTCGAGCGCGCTGAAATTAAACATGCCTTGGCTTATTTGCGCATCTTGGAAAATCCCAATGACGACACCAGCTTCTTGCGCATCGTGAATTTCCCACCGCGCGGCATAGGTGCTCGCAGCATTGAGCAACTTCAAGATGCAGCCAGAGGCTTGGGCTGCTCATTGCATGATGCCGTTAGCACCACCGCAGGCAAAGCGGGTGCCAAATTGGCCAGCTTTGTGGCCATGATCGATGTCATGCGAGAACAAACGCCCGGCATGACACTGCGCGAGATCATCGAGTTGGTCATCGATAAAACGGGCTTGATCGAGCATTACAAAACAGAAAAAGAAGGTGCCGATCGGGTTGAAAACTTGGAAGAGTTGGTCAACGCTGCTGAAAGTTTTGTCACCCAAGAAGGTTTTGGTCGCGATGCAGAAGCGACTGCGCAGGAGATGGCCCCCATTGCAGAAGATGGCGAAGTCATGTCGCCTTTGGCAGCGTTTTTAACGCACGCCGCCTTGGAGGCGGGTGACAACCAAGCCCAAGCCGGTGAAGATGCCATTCAATTGATGACGGTCCACGCCAGCAAAGGTTTGGAATTCGATGCCGTCTTTATCAGTGGCTTGGAAGAGGGCTTGTTCCCCCACGAAAATTCCATGAACGACTATGACGGCTTGGAAGAAGAGCGCAGGTTGATGTATGTGGCCATTACCCGAGCACGCAAGCGTTTGTACCTCAGCCATTCTCAAACGCGCATGCTGCATGGCCAAACGCGTTACAACCTGAAGAGCAGATTCTTGGACGAATTGCCCGAAGAATGTTTGAAGTGGATCACACCAAAGAACCCTGGTTTTGCAACAGGTTTGGGCGGCGGTTGGACTTCGCCTGCCCAAGCTTTTCAGGCCAAGCCGGCTTGGGGGCATAGCAGTTTGGGATCGGCTGATACCTACAAAAATCCCCCGGTGCCTGTGCAAAAATCAGAGCCTTCACATGGCATCAAAACTGGCATGAAAGTTTTTCACACCAAATTTGGCGAAGGTCAAGTGTTGGCGGTGGAGGGCGCTGGCGCAGATGCTAGGGCGCAAGTGAATTTTCCGAGGCATGGGGTCAAGTGGCTGGCTTTGTCGGTCGCTAAACTGACTCCCGTCGAATAACCATCCACTCAGAAACACACGCTTTGATTTGTAAATTATAGGAAGATGACAAAATGAAAATTGAGAAAGACACTGTCGTGACTTTGAAATACAAAGTCTCAGATGCGCAAGGTAAATTGTTAGAAGCTGCAGCCGAGCCAATGGCGTATCTGCATGGCGGTTACGAAAATACGCTGCCCAAAATTGAAGAGGTCTTGGACGGGCAAGCCAAAGGCTACCAAACCACCTTGGTTTTATCCCCTGCAGATGGATTTGGCGAGCGTGACGAAAGCTTGTTGCAAACCATGCCCAAGAAAGATTTTCCGCCGGGCGTCAAAGTGGGCGGTCAATTGCGCGGTCGCACGCCAGATGGTCGTGAAGCCATCTTCAATGTGGTCAAAATCAAGGGAGACACCGTCATGCTGGATGGCAACCACCCCTGGGCGGGTCAGACCTTGCGCTTTCAATTGAATGTGATGGATGTGCGTGCGGCCATCCAAGAAGAGATTGAGCACCGCCATGTGCATGGTGCGCATGGCCATCACCATTGAACGCATTGCCTGAATCAAAAAGCCTGCTCGTGCAGGCTTTTTTTACGCTTGGTTTTCGTTGCCTGGTAAGGGTAATTCAAAGCAGTCTTTGACGCTGAAATAAACAGATGTGAAAAACATGGCGCTCATGAGCAAAGCACCAGGCATCAGCACCGCTGCACTTAACTCGCTACCGCCCAGTGCTGTGCTGACGGTGAGAATGATGGCGGCACACATGACAAAAACACCAGCCCAAGCTAACAAATAAACCGCAAATGCCCCTAAATTGCGCCAGCAGGCAACGGCGCTGAAAAACATGCTTTTGACGGGGGGGATTCCATACCAATGCACCAAGGCGGGGGCATGCCAAAACATCATGGACATGGGAATGTACAGAAAGGTGCTGAGCCAGACAGCCATTTGGAATTCGCCAGCCTCAATCACTTCGGGTGTGATGGGCGCATTGGCCAAATAAACTTTGGCGAAACTTCCGCCATCCACCAACGTCGTGAGGGCCATCACACCCAAAAAGCTGATGGCGTACAAGCCGCCCAAGATCAGCATGGCTTTTAAGCGCTGTTGTCCAGCACGAAAAGCCACCATGAGAACAGTTGGCATGGGAAATTTGCCGCCAGATGCTTGTTCTGTTGCCACCATGAGGCCCAAAGTGGCCGCCGGCAAAATGAGCAGGGCCAACACAGCGCCAAGTACGGGCACCATGGACAAAAGTGAGACCCAGGCCATGAACAGGAAAAACAAGCCGGTGAACGCGAGGGGCTGACGCCAAAAAGTTTTGATGCCCAACTTGACCCAAACCAGGCCTTGTTTCGCGGGAACAATGTTGAGTTTCATATTCAGAGCTTAAGTGGCCAGGCCTGTCGCTCGCGCAATACCCGTTCGAAGTGAGTGGGATCGTGAGGTACCAACATGGCGGCATCACGAGGCAAATGGAAATCCCACAGCCTGGAAATCCAGAATCGAAGCGCGCCCGCTCTGAGCATGGCGGGGAGCAACATTCTTTCGGCTTTGCGCAAGGGTCTGACAGCTTGGTAAGCTTGAAGAAGTGCTTCAGCGCGTTGCGAATCGTTTTGACCTGAGGGTAAATCGATACACCAATCATTGAGGCACACTGCCAAATCGAAGAGCCAAGTATCGACACCCGCAAAATAAAAATCAAAAAATCCAGTGAGTGTTTCGCCCTCGAACATCACATTGTCACGGAACAAATCGGCGTGCACAGGACCACGCGGCAACCCTTGATACGCTGCGCTTTGCGCAATGTGATTTTGGTAGGCCAACTCAGTTTTCAAAAGCGCAGATTGTGCTTCGTCCAGAAAAGGCATCACAACGGGCGCAGTTTCATTCCACCAAGGCAGACCGCGTAAATTAGGTTGGCTTCGGTTGTAGTCTTCGCCTGCCAAATGCATGTGCGCCAACATCATGCCGACCTGCGCGCAATGCACGGCCTCTGGTTTGAGTTGACTTTTACCATTCAAACGGTTGACCACGGCCGCTGGCTTGTTGGCCACGGTGTGGAGGATGTCACCATCGGCATTGGCGGCTGGGTTGGGCACAGGAATACCTTTCTCAGCCAAATGTTTCATCAAAAACAAATAGAAGGGCAGCTGCTCGTGCGTGAGGCGCTCAAACAAGGTGAGCACGTATGCGCCTTGATCGGTCGTCGCAAAGTAATTGGTGTTTTCGATGCCGCCTTCAATGCCCTTCAATTCAGTCAGTTGACCCAAATTGAGTTCAGTCAGGAGGGAGGCTGCAAGCTCCTCAGAAACGGGCGTAAAAACAGCCATGGCTTAGAGGGGATTTAAAGGGGTGGGGCTGATGCGGTGAGGCATGACGGGATTCATGACCTGATTGTAGTGGGTGTTGATGTCACTTTTGCTGGGTTGACCCTGCGCCAAATGCCATTTGGACAGGCACAATTGGGGTATGAGCGACAAGAAAACCCTGCTGTTGGTGGATGGCTCCAGCTATCTGTACCGTGCCTTTCATGCCATGCCCGATTTGCGGGCAGTTCCGGGCGACTCTAGCAGTCCTGCCACGGGTGCCATCCGCGGCATGATCAACATGATGGAACGCCTCCGCAAAGACATTCCAGCCGAGTATGCGGCCTGCGTTTTTGATGCCAAAGGGCCCACCTTCCGCGACGACATTTACCCCGAATACAAACAAAACCGCAGCCCCATGCCAGACGATTTGCGGTCGCAAATTGAGCCAATTCACCAACTGGTGCGTTTGATGGGCTGGAAAGTTTTGGATGTACCCGGTGTCGAAGCCGATGACGTCATTGGCACTTTGGCTGCCATCGGTTCTTCGCATGGCATTGAAGTAATTGTTTCGAGTGGCGACAAGGACTTGGCGCAGTTGGTCAACGAACACATCACCATCATTGACACCATGAACGGCAAACGCCGTGACCTGGCGGGGGTGCAAGAAGAGTTTGGTGTTCCCGCAAGCCTCATGTTGGACTACCAAATCTTGGTTGGCGATACGGTGGACAACGTCCCAGGTGTGCAAAAAGTAGGACCCAAAACGGCAGCCAAATTGTTGTTGGAATATGGCTCGTTGGACAACCTGATGGCACACGCCCACGAAGTCAAAGGCGTTGTGGGTGAAAACCTTCGCAAAGCGGTCGATTGGTTGCCCACAGGTCGACAACTTTTGAAAATTCGCACTGATTGCGATTTGAATGCCTATGTGCCTGAATTACCTTCGCTTGAAACCATTCGCTTAAGTGCGCCCAACGAAGTCGACTTGTTGGCCTTTTATGAACAGTATGGTTTTAAGGGTTTGGTCAGAAGTCGGGGCGCCGGTGTTTCAGAAGCTGCGGGTGCTGACAGCGCCGCTGGCAAGACAGCCAAGTCTGGCAAGCCAGCGTTCGTGCCCATGGACGATTTATTCGCAGAACCCGAACCAGTGGTCACGGTCACTGGCGACAAGCAT
>JBIKJX010000012.1:0-14588 GCA_044360785.1 Limnohabitans sp. | reverse complement strand
TTGGTGCTCTTTTTTTTGATCTTTATATAAAAAAATTATGCGGAAACCAATACAGTCGGTTTGGTCATGACTTGAAAGTCTGAATGCGGGTCAAAGGACAAGATTTCAAGCCGTCCATCGTGGTGTTCAACCAGCGTAGTGAGACTCTCTACCCAATCGCCATCATTACAATAAAGCACACCCTCAATTTCGCGAATTTCTGCGTGGTGTATGTGACCACAGACCACGCCGTCATAACCCAATTTACGTGTTTCACGAGCCACAGCCACTTCAAAATCCGAAATGAAATTGACAGCTTTCTTGACCTTCAGCTTGAGATAGGCAGACAAGGACCAGTAAGGCAGCCCTAAACGTCCACGCATGTAATTCAGATGCCTATTGGCCTTGAGCGCTAATTCATAAAGCGTGTCGCCCAAGTAAGCCAGCCATTTGGCAAACTGAATCACGCCATCAAAATAATCACCATGAATCACCCACATTTTTTTGCCTGTGGCTGTGACATGGACGGCATGCTCAACGACCTCAACGCCGCCAAAGGAGTGATCCAAAAAATCGCGTGCAAACTCATCGTGATTACCGGGTACGTAGACGACTCTGCAGCCCTTTCTTGCTTTTCGCAATAGCTTCTGCACGACGTCATTGTGGGCTTGTGGCCAGTACCATTTTCTGCGCAGTTGCCATCCATCAATGATGTCGCCAACCAAATACAGCGTGTCACACGTGTGTGATTTGAGAAAATCTAAAAGTGCCTCAGCCTGACACCCAGGCGTTCCAAGATGTAAATCAGAAATAAAGATGGCACGGTAATGCTTGGTTGATGAAGCCTCACCGGGCATAAATTCCTGAACATCTTTGAACATCATCATGCACCTACAAAATGCTTACGGTAGCGAAGAGGAAGATCTTTGACTTGCATCAGCATTGGCAAATCGGCTGTATTGAAATCAGGATCCCAAGCAGGTGCACCCAAAATTTTTGCGCCGAGCCTCAAATAACCTTTGATCAAGGCTGGTGGATCGACGGGCAGGTTTGAGTCAAGTTCATCAATTGGCAGTGGCAATCTTGGCCTTACGTGAAACTCGACTGAGGCCATATTGGATTGAGATAACTGGCGCCACATACTGGCTGCAGCATCACCGCTCACAATACCATTGTGAAGCATCGGAATGCTTGCACAGCCAATCATGGTGTCCAGCTGATTACGTGACATGAATTCAAAAAGAGCGCCCCACAAGGCCAGTATGACGCCACCATGGCGGTGTTCTGGGTGGACACAACTGCGACCGAGTTCGACCATGCGTTCACGAATGAAACGCAAACGAGTCAAATCAAACTCGGTGTCTGTGTAGGTGCCACCGACGCGCTTCGCTTGGACAGGTGTCAAAACACGGTAGGTTCCAATAACCGCATTGGAGATGCCATCTCTGACGATTAAATGCTCACAATAATCGTCAAATAAATCAATGTCATGACCCGCAATGGTCATCGGCAATCTTGCGCCCATTTCGTTGGCAAAAACTTCATAACGCAGTTTTTGCGCTTCTCTTACTTCATCCTGATGCTTTGCCCAGGAAACTTGGATTGCAGAACTCGCAACTTTTGTGTGGCTGGCTGGATTTTGAGTTTGAGGGCTTTGATGAAGTGACCCCCGTGGCAAAGCAATTTGCGAAATTGGGAATGTAGGGTTAGGTAATTCTTTCATTTGTCACTCCAAGTTTGATTTAACTTGGAAGTTAATAATGAAGAAGTTCAATTTCATCGATGTTGCAAATTTGTTAAATATTTATGACGGCCTTTGTTTTATTTTTGTGAAATATATTCATTGAAATGTGGATGCCAGTAGATTTCTGGCAACATAAATTCATGAAAAAATCAAACATAACATCAGCTAACTTGAAAACATCTGCACGAAAAATTCAAGTTAAAAAATCTGGCATTCACGGAAAAGGTGTATTTGCTGCCCGCGATATTTCCAAAGGCGAAACACTGATTGAATATGTCGGGGAAATTATTACTGCGCAAGAAGCCGAAGACCGTCATCCGCACGACGCTGAAAATCCTAACCACACCTTTTATTTTCAAGTTGACGATGACAAGGTGATTGACGCATTACACGGTGGCAATTCAGCGCGATGGATCAACCATTGCTGCACACCCAATTGCAAACCTGATGTCGTCGACGGAAGGGTTTTTATCAAGGCCAAGAAGAATATTTCAATGGGTGAAGAATTGAACTACGACTATGGCCTGATCATTGACGAGCCCATCACTAAGCGCTTAATTGCTCAGTACCCTTGCTGGTGTGGCAGCCCCAAGTGCCGCGGCACCCTTTTGGCCGTTAAACCTGTCTCTACTAAGCAGCAACGCAAGATCGCCTTGAAAAAACTTGAAGCTAAGCTAAAAAAGCTTAAATCCAAAATCAGTTCGCTCAAAAAATCAATTTAAGCCAATCAGGATGGGGGTTGTTTAGCTATAGCGAATAACTGCTGCACCAAGTCCCACCAAGCTTGCGCCAAAAATTCGCCAAGGCCCAACAGACTCCTTCAGGAACCAAGCACCCAACAAGGCTGCAAAAACAACGGATATTTCACGGAGTGCAGCTACGGCTGGAATGGCACTTTGAGTCATGGCCCACAAAACAATACCGTACGAACCCATGCTTAAACCTGCACCTACCAAGGCAATGCGCCAACCACTGCGGGCACTCGATAGAACTTGAGACAAGCTTCTTCGCCAAATCAGTATTCCCAAAATGCCCCAAGAATTGAACAAAAATAGCCACAAGGTATATGAAACGGCATTGCCAGAAAGCCGCACACCAATACCATCCAGAACCGTGTACAAGGCAATGATGGCGGCATTGAGAATGGCAAAGTAAAAACCCTTCATGTTTTGCCAAGGCTTCCCAATGAAGGCTGGCACTAAGATGCCAAAAGCAATGAAGGCGATGCCCAATATTTGATGTGAGTTTAAGGTTTCGCCTGAAAAAACTGCAAAGAAAGCAACCAATACCGGTGCGAAGCCACGCATGACCGGATATGCCAGAGAAAGGTCGGCGTGTTGGTAAGCCGCTGCCAATGTCATGAAGTAAGCCACATGAACCACCAAGGTGACCATGAGCCATGGATAGCAAGCAGGATCGGGTGGGATTGAAAATGGCAACAAGACTGCCGCTATAAAACTGCAGCCAATGGCAAACAGAGCTGTGTCCATTTGTCCATCGCCGCCCCGCTTAACCAAAAAGTTCCAGCCCGCATGCATCAGGGCCGAAACCAGCACCAAGCCAACGACCCAACCTGACATCAGGTTGGCCAGGGTAATGAATATGTTTTCACGTTGGTAAAGCTTTTCATGGCCTCCAGCACGCCCTCTTTGTAGCCAAGGCCAGAATCTTTGATACCGCCAAATGGTGTTAGTTCAAGCCTGTAGCCTGGCACCTCTCTGACATTCACGCTACCGACATTCAGTTCATTGATCAGTTTGGTCATGACATCCAAACGATTGGTACAAACAGAGGAAGACAATCCATACGCCGTGCCATTGACCATTTGAATGGCTTGATCAATGTGACTAAAACGAATGACAGGAGACACTGGACCAAAGGTTTCTTGGTGCACCAGTGCCATATGAGGTGACACATGGTCAAGAACTGTTGGTGAATACAAAGCACCCTGTCGTTCATTGCCTACCAGGAGTTTTGCACCTTGTGCAACCGCCTCATTCACGCGCGACTCAAACAATTGAGCAGCCGACTCATCAATGACTGTGCCCATTTCAACCTTCAAATCGGCAGGGTTTCCAAAATGCCAAGCACGCGTTTTATCAACAATTTTTTCAACAAACTCATCAGCTACAGCATCATGCACAAAGATACGTTTGATGGCAGTGCATCTTTGTCCTGAATTCTTGTAGGAACCAGAAACAGTCAGATTGGCTGCCTCTTCAAGATCTGCATCATCCATCACGATGATGGGGTCGTTCCCACCCAGCTCTAACACCATTCGACGATAGCCAACCGTACGGGCGATGTATTTTCCAATTTCAACGCCGCCGGTGAATGTGACTAGATCGATGTTTGAATTGGTCAGCAGTTCATCTGCAATTTCACGAGGATCCCCTGTGACAACTTGGAACATTTGCGGGGGAAGTCCTGCTTCGTACAAAATATCAGCCAACAATATTGCAGACAACGGCACTTTCTCTGAAGGTTTTAAAACCATTCTGTTATTGGTTGCAATGGCGGGCACCACTTTGTGAGCCACCTGATTCATGGGATGATTGAAAGGTGTGATGGCGCTGATCACGCCCAGCAAAGGGTCACGTTGTGTATAAACTCTTCGCTGACGACCATGGGGTGTGATGTCACAAGAAAATATCTGGCCATCGTCTTGCAAGGCAGCGTTGGCACCAAAAATTAACACATCGCGAACACGCCCAGCCTCATACAAACTGTCTTTTTTGCACAGCCCCGATTCAAGCGTGATGAGGTCACTGATTTGTTCTGCTTGCGCAACTACAATGTCTGCCGCACGCATCAAGATATTAGAACGTTCGTAGCGACTCAACTGTGGACGGTATGCCTTAGCCCATTCAATTGCTTGTCGCACATCAATCACGTCAGCCTTTGGAACAGTACCTATGACTTCGCCGTTAAACGGGTTATGTACTTCTATGACACGTTCTTTTTGAATTCGTTGCCCGTTGATACGCAAGGCCTCTTGGTGAAATTGCATAGGTCGACTTAGTGTGATTGGATCAAAATCTTTTTTAAACGCTTTTGGCTTTCATCCACATGACGCTTCAAAATCATGAGGGCTTGGCGTTTATCAGATTGTGTAATGGCATCAAAAAGCGCCTGATGGTCTGCAACCGATTGAAGCAAGGTGGCGCTATCGGCTTGTCTTGCATAAGCCTCATGTCTAAATAAGGATAACTCACTGACAAGACGGCGGTAAGTGTTGAGCAGGGTTTCATTGCCCGCCAATTCGGCCAGACGTTCATGAAATTGAATGTTGAGTGCATGACACGCCACAACATCTTTCTTCAGCGCCATTTTTTTTGCTTTGATGAGCAAAGCTGATACATCGGAGTTGACCAGCAGTTGGGGATTTTTTGTCAGCCGAGAAACAATTAATTTTTCGAGCGTGCTGCGAACTTCGAAAATTTCATCGGCTTCTTTGACTGAAATGACACGCACAAAAACGCCGCGATTTTTTTCGACCTTGACCAAACCTTTTTCTTCTAATGAACGAAAAGCCTCACGAATCGGTCCTCGCGAAACCCCAAGTTGATTGGCCAAGGTGACCTCACGCAAAGCCTCGCCCGGTGAAAACATGCCATTTCGAAGCATTGACTCCAATTCCTCTTGCACCAAGGATGGCAAAGAGTTGTTTTTGAGAAGTCCTAAGGTTTGTGAGTAAGTCATTTACTTGTCATATACAGATAGAAAGTCAAAAAAAATTGATTCAATCGTAGATTGTCAACAATCTGACACAAAGAAATTCTAAGCTGAGTTCATTGCAATTCAATGACACCAAAGCAGCGAACATGTCCTACGCCGTAGAGACCCGAAATCTGAGTAAATCATTTGCCAACTGCCTGGCACTCGATCAAGTCTCCATCAAAATTGCCGAAGGTGAAATGGTGGCGCTTTTGGGTGCCTCTGGCTCTGGCAAGTCAACACTATTGCGACACCTACCTGGATTTGTCACGTCAACCAGCGGTGAAATTGATGTGCTGGGACAGACCGTTCAGTCCTCAGGCAAACTGAAATCATCCTTCAAAAAGGTTCGTAGTCGAATTGGATTTGTTTTTCAGCAATTCAATTTGGTGAACCGTCTTCCAGTCATTACCAATGTCCTCATCGGTCAGCTGCATGAAACACCCTGGTGGCGAAGCCTATTCATGCGCTTCACGACTGAGCAAAGACAGAAAGCCTTAGAAGCATTGGCCTCAGTGGGCATTGAGCAAACTGCCTGGCAGCGTGCATCTACATTGTCGGGCGGCCAACAACAACGGGCAGCTTTGGCAAGGTGCCTGGTTCAAAAAGCAAAAATCATTTTGGCCGACGAACCCATTGCGTCATTAGATCCAGAATCTTCTCGCAAAGTGATGGACCTCTTGCAGCAGTTGAACCAAACACACAAATGCACTGTGTTGGTCTCTTTGCACCAAGTTGAATTTGCCATCCGATACTGCGCAAGAACAATTGCACTGAACGCAGGTCGCGTTGTGTATGACGGACCTTCTTCAGCACTGACCCCCCAACTGTTGGCCGAGCTGTACGGCAGCAATGCAGAAGAGTTGTTCACATCAAATTCTCCCAGCCCCGATCAAGCGACAACCATGGGCACAGTCGCACTTGTTTAAACCCTTCTCTCCCAACTTTCATAAGGATGATTCATGATCAAAAAACTTAAAACGATGTTGACAGCCATTGCGCTGACAGCGGCCACAGTTGCTACCGCTAACGACATTAAAGAGCTGAACTTCGGCATCATTGCCACAGAAAAAGCAGGCGCCATGAAGCAAATGTGGGAGCCCTTTTTGGAAGACATGACAAAAGCCACTGGCATCAAAATCAATGGTTTTTATGCAACTGATTATGCTGGCGTCATTGAAGCCCAGCGCTTCAACAAAGTTCAACTTGCTTGGTATGGCAACAAATCTGCCATCGATGCAGTTGATCGTTCACAAGGTGAAGTCTTCGCCCAATTCGTCGACTTGGACGGCACACCTGGCTATTACTCTTACCTGATTACACACAAAGACTCTCCGATCAAAACACTTGACCAAGTTTTGAAGAACGGCAAAGACTTTACATTTGGTATTGGTGATCCGTCGTCAACTTCTGGCACTTTGGTTCCTACCTATTATGTTTTCACCATGAACAAATTGGACCCAAAGACACACTTCAAGGTGATGCGCTCGTCCAACCATGAAGGCAATTTCTTAGCGGTTCTGAACAAGCAAGTTGACCTTGCCACCAGCAACAGTGAAATGACTGAAAAGATCAGAGAGAAATCCCCAGAAAAATTGGAACAAATTCGCATTCTCTGGACTTCTCCCCTGATTCCTCGCGATCCTTTGGTTTGGCGCAAAGATTTGCCAGCTGACGTGAAGAAAAAAGTGAAAGATTTCGTGGTCGGTTACGGTAAGACTGATCGTGAAAAAGAGATTCTGAAAAACATGTACCGTTTGGCCGGTTTCAAAGCTTCAACCGATGCGCAATTGACACCCATTCGCCAACTTGAGTTGTTCAAAGATCGTATGAAATTTGAATCTGATGCCAACATGAATGCCGCTGAGAAACAAGCTAAGTTGGCAGACATTGACGCCAAGCTTGCCGCTTTGGCAAGAGCCAAATAATCAAGTTATAAAAAGCACAAGTCATGACCATGCAGCCTAGCATCAAGGATGTTCCCTTAAAGCCACCGCGTACAAGCCTAGGTACCCAGTTGTCTTGGGGCATTCTGCTGATGGTTCTAGCATGGTCATGGCAAGGTGCTGACATGCGCCCTATGGCGTTGATTGCTGATTCAGCCAATATGGCTGTTTTCAGCAAGGAATTCTTTCCTCCCAACTTTCATGACTGGCGGATTTACCTGTCGGAAATGATCATCTCAATTCACATTGCCATTTGGGGTACGGTACTGGCAGTTATTTGCGCTGTTCCATTGGGCCTTTTGTGTGCCGAGAACATTGCGCCTGCTTGGGTTTATCAACCCGTTCGTCGTTTGATGGATGCCTTTAGAGCCATCAATGAAATGGTCTTTGCAATGCTCTTCATTGTGGCTGTGGGACTTGGGCCGTTTGCGGGTGTGATGGCCCTTTGGATTCACACCATGGGGGTGTTGGGAAAACTGTTTGCAGAAGCCGTAGAAGCCATTGACCCAAGGCCTGTAGAAGGTGTTAGAGCGACGGGCGCCAATGTTTTTGAAGAAATACTTTATGGCGTGATTCCACAAGTACTGCCACTTTGGATTTCATATTCTCTTTACCGATTTGAATCCAATGTAAGGTCTGCATCGGTCGTGGGCATGGTGGGTGCAGGCGGTATTGGCGTTGTACTCCACGAATCGATTCGTGGCTTTGATTATGCAGAAACGGCTGCAATTCTATTTATCATTATTGTTTCAGTCACTTTGATTGATATCGTTTCAGCGCGAATTCGTCGCTGGAGTATTTGAACAAAATTTACTTTCTCATGAAGCATTTAGAACTCAATGGGGTTAGCTACGGCTGGCCAAGCCAACCTGTCGTGGTGGTTTGTATTGATGGCGGAGATCCCGCTTACATAGAACGCGGCATCAAAGACGGCATCATTCCCAACATTGAAAAATTCATGAAAGAGGGCTTTGCGGGCATTGCCAACGGCACAGTACCCAGCTTTACTTGCCCCAACAACATGTCATTGATTACGGGTGCACCAGCCTCTGTCCATGGTATTTCAGGTAATTATTACCTGAATGAAAATGGCGAGGCCGTCGTCATGACTGGCCCTGAATTGCTTCGCAGCCCCACCATCTTGGCCACCTTTGCCGACGCTGGTGCCAGAGTTGTATCAATTACTGCCAAGGACAAACTCCGCAAACAACTGGGCAAAGGTTTGGACTTGACACAAGGCAACGTCAGTTTTTCTTCTGAATTTGCCAGTCAGTGCACATTGGAAGAAAACGGCATTACAAATGTTCTCGAGTTGGTGGGCATGCCTCAACCTGACATGTACTCCATGGACCTTTCATTGTTTGTTCTGGAGGCTGGCATCAAGCTACTGGAAAGAGACAAACCTCAATTATTGTTTTTGTCCTTGACGGACTACATTCAACACAAATACGCTCCTGGCGATGAAGTTGCCAATACCTTCTACAAGCGCCTAGATGATGCTTTTGGACGCCTTGCCGCACTGGGTGCTGTCGTAGCCCTCACCGCAGACCACGGCATGAATGACAAGTCTCAAGCCGACGGTACGCCCAAGGTCATTTATTTACAAGACATTCTGGACCAGTCATTCGGCGCAGGATCAACTCAAGTGATTTGCCCCATCACCGACGCTTTTGTTCGGCACCATGGCGCTTTAGGCGGCTTTGTTCGCATTTGGATTCGCGATCCTCAATTGTCAGCGCAAGACATCATTGCAAAAGTCAAAAGCATCGATGGCGTTGAACTGGCATTGACCAAAGATGAAGTGTGCCAACAGTTTGAATTGCCACCAGATCGTGAAGGCGATGTGGCCGTGATTGGTGATGCTGGGACAGTCATCGGCGCTAGCGCCTCTGATCATGACCTATCAAATTTAACGGATGCCAGATTGCGCAGCCATGGTGCGGTGGCTGAAGCGCGTGTCCCATTTATTTTGAACAGACCTTTGAAACCTGCCTACGCCCAACGTGCTGCCGACAATACCTTGAAGAGCCACTATATTTTTGACTTTGCCATCAATGGTGTTTTAGAAACCCCATGACACTTCCTGCAACAGGCCGAATTGCTGTTTACACAGAGCCCAATGCACCGTTTCAAGTGCAGGACTATCCTATTCGTCCGCCCCTCGCAAACGAAGCTTTGGTCAAGGTCAGCATGTCGACCATCTGCCGATCTGACATTCACTCTTATCAAGGCCACCGACCCAACCCTTGCCCTGGTTTATTAGGGCATGAAATTGTTGGAAAAATTGTGGCACTGGGCGAAGGTTTAACGCATGACATGCGTGGCGACCCAATTTCAGTGGGCGACAGAATTACTTGGAGTGAATTTTTTATTCCAGGTGACAACTATTTTTCCGAGGTACTGGACTTGCCTCAAAAGTCACATGGCGTAGAAAAATATGGTCACATGGCAGCAAGCACTTTGCCGCATCACCATGGTGGCTTTGCCGAATACTGCTACGTCTTGCCCAAGTCCTGGATATTGCGTCTGCCAGACAGCATTTCAGATACAGAAGCCACACCCATCAATTGTGGTGTCGCTACCATGGTGGCAGTGACTGAAGCCGCCAACATACGCCTTGGTAGCACTGTCGTCATACAGGGTTTGGGTTTACTGGGTTTATACGGTGCAGCCTTGGCCAAATCTAGAGGCGCAAAGTATGTCATTGGGTTGGATGTGAATTCCAAACGGCGTGATCATTCCAAACGCTTTGGTGTTGACATGGCTTTTGACCCAGGTACCCCGCAGTCAGATTTATTGCAACAAATTAACGCGCTTTGCAAACCCGAGGGTGCTGACACTGTCATCGAGGTATGCGGTGTTGCCGAAGCACTGCCACTGGGTCTTGAAATGGTTCGAGTGGGTGGTACCTACGTGATTGCAGGCTTGGTTAGCCCGGGGGCCAATGTGACGCTGGATGCCAATCGATTGGTCAAGAAAATGATCACACTCAAAGGTATTCATAACTATCACCCTCGTCATCTCATTGAAGCGCTAGATTTTGTGATGAAACACAAAGCGACTTATCCATTTGCTGAATTGGTCGATGGCCAATACGCACTGGATGACGTGACGCAAGCCATGTCAGATGCCTCGTGTCAACGTGTGCTGCGTGCTGCCATTGTTCCCTAAGGAAAAGCGATGTCCTACCCAATTCTGCTAACGCCTGGCCCTTTAACAACAAGTAGAAGAACCAAAGAAGCCATGCTGTCCGACTGGGGCTCTTGGGATGCCTCATTCAATGACGTCACAGCATCCGTTTGCAAAGACATTGTGGACATCGTCAACGGTCAGGGGACGCATGTTTGTGTTCCCATGCAAGGAAGTGGCACGTTTTCTGTAGAGGCTGCATTGGGAACTTTGGTCCCCAAAACAGGCAAGGTGTTGGTGCCCGCCAATGGCGCTTATTGCCAACGCATTGCACGGATACTGCAATACCTGAATCGCGAAGTGGTGATCCTTGAACACGGCGAAGATGAGCCTGCCAATCCAGATCGGATTGAAGCCGCCCTCAAGGCAGATCCAAGCATCACCCACGTTGCAGTCGTTCATTGCGAAACCAGTGCTGGCATTTTGAACCCCTTGCACGACATTGCCCTGGTGGTGGCACGTCATCACAGGCGTCTGATCGTTGATGCAATGAGTTCATTTGCAGCCATTCCTATCGACCTAGCCACAACGCCTATCGATGCACTGATTGCAGCCTCCGGCAAATGCCTAGAGGGTGTACCAGGCATGGGTTTTGTGGTGGTTCGTCAAGAGGTTTTAGAGTCATCTTCGGGTCAAGCTCATTCCTTGGCATTGGATTTACACGACCAGTGGGCCTATATGCAGAAAACAGGTCAATGGCGTTACACACCACCTACGCATGTGGTTGCAGCCCTCAGAGCTGCACTGGATCAATATCACGAAGAAGGCGGTATCGCGGCAAGAAGTGCACGTTACCAAAAAAATTGTGCGGCTTTAGTTGCCGGCATGAGAACACTTGGTTTGCGTACCTATCTTTCAGACGACGTTCAGGCGCCCATCATTGTTACGTTTCACTCACCCGATCATCCTAATTTTCAGTTTGTAAAGCTTTACGAAGGTGTCAAGGCACAAGGCTTTATTTTGTATCCTGGCAAACTCACAAAAATCGAAACTTTTCGTGTGGGCTGTATTGGCGCCATAGATACCCAACATATTTTTAAAGCTGTTGAGGCCACGGAGCGAACACTTCGTGATTTAGGCGTGCTCTCCTAATTTTGGTAACGGTGGCGTATCTACATGACCAGAGACAAGCAACTTTTGGCGTTAAACGATTTGGTTGATATTTATACAGGCCGTGCCACTGGGCAGTATGGCTTGGCACTCATCAATCAATTGGCACACGCTGTGCAATCAGCCCATCATGCACGCGAACAAGGCTTATCGTCTTCAGTCGTTGTTGCAGCTTTACTCCATGACATTGGGCACATGGTCCACCAATTGGGGGATCATCCTGCCGCGCAAGGCATTGATGATCAGCACGAAATGATTGGTGCAAATTGGCTAGCGCGTTATTTTGAAGAAGATGTCACTGAACCCATTCGCTTGCATGTGGCTGCAAAACGCTACCTGTGCACAGTTGAGACCGACTATTTTTCTAAACTTTCTAAAGATTCGATTGAAAGTCTGGTCTTGCAAGGTGGGCAGATGTCCGAAGCTGAGTTAAAAACTTTTCAAGCATCTCCCTATTGGCAAGACGCTGTGGCTCTTAGGCGAATTGACGAAATGGCCAAAGACCCGCACGGCCCAATGCCTCACTTTGAAGAATTTACCAAAGAGATGTTGTTGTCAATGAAGCATTGACCTTAGGATTCGTCTCTCAAAACTTCGAGCACATCCGATTTAAATTCGCGCCCATACAAAATCAATACGACAAGCACCGTGGCCAACACCAGCGCAATGGGCGAGAAGAACCAAGCCATGGCGGCAAATGAAAAGTAATAGGCCCTAAGTCCATCGTTAAATGTTTCGGCAGCGGCACTGACCAGACTGCCCGCCTTGGCTGCAAACTTGGCACGATCTTGACGACCCTCTGCAAATTCCTCGGGCGGTGGCATAGCGCCAATTACCAAAGCCACAAATGTGTACTGGCGCATTGACCATGAAAATCTAAAAAAGGCATAGACAAAAATGCCCACCAGCACCAAAATTTTCAGCTCAAACACAAGCAAGGGCGTTTGAACTGCAAAAGGAATTTCTCGCACCAAGTCGGCAGCTTTGTCTGTTGTGCCTAAAAGGGCAAACAAACCACCCATGATGATGATGGATGTCGAGGAAAAAAATGCAGGTGTCTGCGACAAGTTCTGCGTAATGAGGCCATCCAACATGCGAGGATCTCTGGCCGTGGCCTGCAACATCCACAACTGCCGATAGTGATTGGTGGTGGCAATCAGGGTCATGTTTCGGGTGCCATTGACACGGGCAAACCACGCATACCCAATCCAAAGTCCAAAAAATAAACCCATGGCCAGCCAGTCGATCCAGGGGAGCAGAGACAAAATTTTCATGGTTCTATCCTATCCTGAAACTCAAGTTGAGCCCTGTATTTCATGCATAGAATGTTGCATGGCCAATCCCTTCAAAGCGCAATCCAATATTACCCACTTGCAACGCACTCAACCATGACAATTTATTGGGTCATTGCCTATTTTTTGGTGCTTTTATTGGCCTTGCTCTACAAGACGCCCATTGTCAGAGGACCTTGGCTGTTTCTCTTTCGCTCATTTTTTCCAAATTGGAAGTTCTTCCACGCCGTGGGCTATGTGCCGCACCTCTATGCCAGGGCGGGAAAAATCAATGACCAAGGTCAATTTGAATGGACTGATTGGCTTCACCTCTACCCTCGACAGCCCCAAAGTTTTTGGAACCTGTTTCACAACACACAAACCAATTTGGGGTTGGCGCAACAAAATCTAATTGATCACTTTTGGGCCGATTTGAACGATGCGCCAGACGGCCATGACCCACGACAGTTGGTCACCTACAAAATGGTGTCGCATTTTGTCGATGTCACATTGGCGGAAAACTTTCCAGACCACTCGCACAAGCAGTTTGAACTTCGCATGCTGCTAGACAATCCGCAGCAGACCACACACACCCATGTGATGATGACCACCCCGCCCGAGGTGCGCTCATGAACCTGGATTGGTTAGCACCATTCACCGTGAGTACGCCAGCGGCCATCCGTACGCTGGAATGCTTGTTTGCTCTTAGCGCCGGTATTCAAACCTTGGAATATTTACGCATGCGTCCTGCCATGAATGTGCAAGGGCTGTGGTCTTGGGCCATCCAGAGGCAAGACATCCCCAACCCCTTGGCCCAACAGTTTTTCGATGGTTTGTTTCACGAAAAGGTCTTCCATGTTTTGCTTTGGGCCAGACTGATTGCGTTAATCAGCTTAGGCTTGCAGGGTGCCAATTTGGTCAATGTCACGTTCTTGTTCGTGAGTAATTTGGCTGTCCTGATTCGATGGCGCGGCGCTTTCAATGGTGGCAGCGACTTCATGACACTGGTCGTTCTGACGGGTTTGCTGATTTCGCAATGGCTGGCTTTTTGGGATGAACCTGAGCTTGGCTGGCGTGCCTGCTTTTGGTACATCACCATCCAATCGATGACATCTTATTTTGTATCGGGGGCCGTCAAGTTGCTTCGACCAGAATGGCGAAACGGCAGTGCCATGACCATCTTTCTCAATGCCGCCATTCATGGTCCCTTGCAAGAAAAACACTTGCTCAGAAAACCTGGGTTGGCCGCCATCGGCTCTTGGACCTTCATCCTTTGGGAATGTGCAGCACCTTTGGCGCTGTTGGACACGCGTTTGGCTGTGGTGTTTTGTGCCATTGCTGCGCTTTTTCACTTCTTGGTATTTTGGTTTTTTGGCTTGAATCGCTTTTTTTGGGCGTGGGTGGCCAGTTTTCCGGCCATTCTTTGGTGTGCTGGGCAAATCAACATTCTGGCTGCTTGAGTGAATTAAACTTCTGTCTCCTTCTTTTTTTGCGCCCTCAATATGCCTGACTTTCAATCTTCCGCCCTGGTTCTCTTTTCAGGCGGCCAAGATTCAGCCACTTGCTTGGCTTGGGCCTTAGACCGCTATGAGCATGTTGAAACCATTGGTTTCAACTATGGGCAACGCCATG
>JBIKJX010000197.1:0-4351 GCA_044360785.1 Limnohabitans sp. | reverse complement strand
AGGTGTGGCGCGCTTGAAGCAAGCCATTACCACCTCGGCTCAATAAAAGTTGCACATGCTCAACATTCAAGGCGTTGACATCCACATTGAAGGCAACGGCTCTGAAACGTTGCTCATGCTGCATGGCTGGCCAGACACCCATGCACTCTGGAATGGCACAGTGGAGGCACTTCGAGACACACACCGATGTGTTCGATTCACGTTGCCCGCATTCGATCGAAATGCGCCTCAGACGCCCAAATCCTTGCTTGAAATGGTGGCCTTTGTCCATGCGGTGGTTGAGGCAGTGAGTCCGCAGCAACCCATCACCTTGGTCTTGCACGATTGGGGTTGTGTTTTTGGTTATGAATACGCAGCCATGCACCCTGAGCGGGTTAGCCGAATGGTGGCCGTCGATGTGGGTGACCACAACTCCAGAGCCCTCAATGCCGCCTTGAGTACCAAAGCCAAATGGGCCGTCTTCAGCTACCAAATTTGGTTGGCCATTGCGTGGCAAATTGCCAATGTTTTTGGCTCTTTAGGCCATTCATTGGCCAATCGAATGACGCGCTACATGGCCAAAGCGATGAGGTGCCCCAGCCCCATTGAAGACATGCATGTCGGCATGAATGTGCCTTATGCCATGAAATGGATGGGAACCCTAGAGGGCTTTGGTCTTGCGTGCAACGCACTCAAAATTTTGCCAACTGCACGGCCCATGTTATACATCTACGGCAAACGCAAGCCCTTCATGTTTCACTCTGAACGTTGGCTAGAAAAAATCGCGTCCTTCCCTGGCTCTCGCGTAGAAGGTTTGGAAACGGGTCACTGGGTCATGACGACCAAGCCAGAACAATTCAATGCTTTGCTTAAAGCGTGGTTGAATTGAAACGGTCCATTGCAATTTTCCAAAGCCACAATGGCACACACTTCTCGGCGTGACTTATTGAAGTGGTCGCTTGCAGCGGTAACACCGCTCAGCTATGGTTTGTCGTCTGCCCAGACTGGGGTCAAACACAATCCATTCACTTTGGGTGTGGCCAGTGGCGCCCCCAATCACTATTCTGTGGTGCTATGGACCCGCCTGATGCCCGAGCCAAACAGTGGCAACTTGCAATTTGCCCCCAACGATGTCACCGTCAAATGGGAAGTGGCGGATGATGAGAATTTCAAAGTCAATCGCCGTGCAGGGCAGGTGGTGGCCTTGGCTGCGCTGGCGCATTCAGTGCACTTGGAATTAGACGGCTTGCAAAGCGATCGTTGGTATTTCTATCGTTTTCAATTCGGTGATGCACAAAGTACAACGGGGCGCACTCGAACCTTACCGCACCCCGATGCCGTGGTGCAAAAACTGCGAGTGGCGTATGCCTCGTGCCAGCGCTGGGAGCATGGGTACTTCAGTGCCTACGATCACATGTGCCAAGAAAACCTCGACTTGGTTTTGTTCTTGGGCGACTACATCTATGAATATGCAGGTGCCGCCAATGCCGTCCGATTGCCAACAGGTGGATGGGTCAAAAACCTTGACGATTACCGTCAACGCTACGCACTTCAAAAAAGTGAAAAGGGTTTGCAGGCCATGCACGCGCAGTGCCCTTGGTTGATCACTTGGGACGACCACGAAGTCTCCAATGACTATGCAGGATTGGAGCGCGGTCAAAGCGGCAACATCAGTTTTAACTTTGCTGCGCAACGGGCCAGTGCCTATCAAGCGTTTTATGAACACATGCCCCTCAGAGCCAGCGCCTTAACCCGGTCGATAGAAGGTTTGGCGCAAGGCGCTGAACTGAGAATTTATGGTCAAGTGCCTTATGGTCAGTTGGCCAACCTTTATTTGCTCGACGATCGCCAATACCGTGATCGACAGGTGTGCAACAAGCTGGGCGCGTATGGCTCAGGATTTGTCAATCCTGATCAGTGTGAAGATTGGTTCAATCCGAAGCGAAGCCTGTTGGGCGTTGAGCAGTCGCAATGGTTAGACCAAGCTTTTGCCAAGGCTCACAAAGATCAGCGGCCGTGGAATGTCATTGCACAGCAAACTATTTTTGGCCGTCGCGATTTTAAAATTGGCGATGGTTACACCTTGTGGAACGATGGTTGGGATGGCTATTCCGCTGCGCGTCAAAAAATGACCCAATCGATGCAACACAACGCTCTTAAAAACCCAGTCCTCATTGGTGGCGATGTCCACGAAAACTGGGTCGGTCATGTCATGGCCGATGCCTACAAAGACGACAGTGCCAAGTTGGGCGTAGAGTTTTGTGGTGCCGCCATTACGGCTCGCTCAGCCGGCAATGCAAAGTTGCAAGCGCGTTTGGCTGAGAACCCGCATTTCATTTTTGCAGACAGTGAGCGCAAAGGCTATGGCGTAGTGCAATTCACGGCCAAGCAAATTCAAACGGAGTTGCGCGTGGTGGACGATGTTCGTCAGCCACAAACCCAGATAGAAACGTTGGCCAAGTTTGTGGTGGAGGCGGGCGTGCCTCACATTCAGCGGACAGGCTGATTGAACGGGGTCAAAGGCAAGGGCCTTTAATCACCTTTTATTTCAGAACTTCCAACAAACGATCCAGTCCGCCTTCTTCAATGGCCACCATGGCCTGCTCGCGAACTTTGGGTTTGGCGTGATACGCCACAGACAAACCGGCCACGCTCATCATGGGCAAGTCATTGGCGCCGTCGCCCATGGCAATGGCTTGCGAAGGTTCTATGCCCATCTGCGCACAGGTTTGCAGTAGCATCTTGCGTTTTTCTTCGCCATCGCAAATGTCACCCCAGTCTTGGTCCACCATGCGACCGGTTAACTCACCGTTGACCACTTCTAAAACATTGGAGCGCGTCCAATTGATGTTCAAGCGATCGCGCACATGGTCGGTGAAAAACGTAAAGCCGCCCGAAACCAAGAGCACTTTCATGCCTGCCGCTTGACAGGCTTTGACCAAAGTCTCTGCGCCAGGGTTCAGTTGCAGCCTGTTGTGTAAGACCTCTTCCATGTGCGCCACTGTGACGCCTTTGAGCAGTGCCACACGCCGGCGTAAGCTGTCTTTGTAGTCGGTAATCTCACCGCGCATGGCAGCTTCGGTAATGGCAGCCACTTCAGCCTTACGGCCTGCGGCATCGGCAATTTCGTCCACGCATTCAATGTTGATGAGCGTGGAGTCCATGTCAAATGCAATCAACTTGAAATGACTGAGTTGCAATGGGGGGGTGAATCCCTTGAGGGTCATGCCTTGAAATGTATTGGCGTTGCTCATTTCTTATGCTTCTACTTTCTCAATTTTGGGTTGCCCCAGTGACCGCAAAATATCGCGCACCATTTGAGCGCGTGCTTTAGGGTCGGGCAGTTCACGCTCAATGCGTAATTTGTCATTGCCAGCCAATTGAATGTGCCTATTCTTTTGAATCAGTTCAATGATGCGCAGGGGCTCAATGGGCGGATTGGGCTTGAAACTGATCACGATGACGCCTGGTGCCGCATCCACTTTGATGACACCATAAGGCACACTCAGAACCCTGAGGCGGTGGACATCCATCAAGGTCTGGGCTTGTGGCGGAAGTTTGCCAAAGCGGTCGACAATTTCTTCCAGCAGACCATCGATTTGATCGGTGGTTTTGGCGGTGGCCAGTTTTTTGTAGAAAGACAAACGCAAATGCACATCGCCGCAATAGTCGTTGGGCAGCAGCGCAGGTGCGTGCAAATTGATGTCGGTGGCGGCTGACAAAGGACTGAGCAAGTCGGGCTCTTTGCCAGCTTTCAAACAGCGAACAGCTTCGTTCAACATTTCGTTGTAAAGCTGGAAGCCAATTTCCAACATGTTGCCGCTTTGGTTCTCGCCAAGCACTTCGCCGGCACCCCGAATTTCCAAATCGTGCATGGCCAAGTAAAAACCACTGCCCAATTCTTCCATTTGCTGAATGGCGTCCAAGCGTTGCGATGCTTGTTTGGTTAAGCCATCAATTTCAGGCACCATCAAATACGCATACGCTTGGTGGTGGCTGCGGCCCACACGGCCTCGCAATTGGTGCAATTGGGCCAAGCCAAATTTGTCAGCCCGTGAAATCACAATGGTGTTGGCCGTCGGAACATCAATGCCCGTTTCAATGATGGTGGAGCAGAGCAGAATGTTGTAGCGCTGCGCCACAAAATCTCGCATCACTTTTTCCAACTCGCGCTCGGGCATTTGACCGTGTGCCACAGCAATGCGGGCCTCAGGCAATATCTCCTCAAGCTTTTGACGCCTGTTTTCGATGGTCTCCACTTCATTGTGCAAGAAGTAAACCTGACCACCGCGTTTCAATTCACGCAGCACCGCTTCTCGAATAACGCCTGTGCCTTCGTTGCGCACAAAAGTTTTGATGGCCAAGCGGCGCT
>JBIKJX010000195.1:0-4398 GCA_044360785.1 Limnohabitans sp. | reverse complement strand
TGAGAATGTTGGCTGCAAAGGGTTGGGCAATTACTTGCGCATGACCTTCTCAGAAGGTGTGAGTGCTTCAATGTAGGCGGGGCGCGAGAAGATACGCTCTGCATACTTAAGCAAAGGCGCAGCATTCTTGCTGAGATCAATGCCATAGAAGTCGAGACGCCACAGCAGTGGTGCAATGGCCACGTCAAGCATCGAGAAGTTGTCACCCAACATGAACTTGTTTTTCAAGAAAACAGGTGCCAATTGGGTCAAGCGATCACGAATGTGTGAACGGGCTTTTTCCAAAGCCTTGTCGTTGCCCTTGAGTGTGCGATTTTCCAAAGTGGCCACATGCGTGAACAATTCTTTCTCGAAATTGAGCAAGAACAAACGAACACGTGCGCGGTCAACTGGGTCGCCAGGCATAAGTTGGGGATGTGGAAAACGCTCATCAATGTATTCATTGATGATGTTGGATTCGTACAAAATCAGATCGCGTTCCACCAAAATTGGCACTTGGCCATAGGGGTTCATGACGTTGATGTCTTCGGGCTTGTTGTACAAATCGACATCGCGGATTTCAAAATCCATGCCTTTTTCAAACAGCACAAAGCGGCAACGGTGAGAGAAGGGGCAGGTTGTTCCTGAGTAAAGCACCATCATGGTGAAGGCTCCTAAAAATCAAAAAGAGTGGGAAGCCACCGGGTTGGCTGGCCTGCCCACTCCATCAATTCGGGCATGCGCCCGAATCACGAGTAATTATTTGATATCTTTCCAGTATGCGGCGTTCAAGCGCCAGGCAATGAAAGTAAAGATAGACAAGAAAATCAAGACCCACACGCCAATGCGAACACGGGTATTTTGCGCAGGCTCGGCCATCCATTGCATATAGTTGACCAAATCACCAACGGCTTGGTCGTATTGCAACGGTGTCATGCTGCCTGGCTTGACGGTTTTCCAACCCGTAAAAACTTGGACAGCGTGACCGTGCTGTTGGCGCTCTTCATAAACGGGCTCGCGCTCGCCTTGAAGTTCCCACAGTGGATTGGGCATGCCCACGTTAGGGAAAGCCAAGTTGTTCCAACCGGTGGGCTTGGTTTCGTCGCGATAGTAAGTGCGAAGGTAGGTGTACAGATAGTCTGCACCCATACCACCATGACCTGAGCGTGAACGGGCGACCAATGTCAAATCGGGCGGTACCGCACCAAACCAGTCTTTGGCTTGCTTAGGATCAATGTTGGCCTTCATGGTGTCGCCCACTTTGTCAGTGGTAAACAAGAGGTTGTCTTTGATCTGTTGGTTGGTTAAACCAATGTCTTGCAAGCGGTTGTAACGCATGAAGGCTGCTGAGTGGCAGTTCAAGCAATAGTTCACAAACAACTTAGCACCATTTTGCAAAGAGCCCAAGTCGTTGGTTTTACCGGGCGCTTTGTCCCACGCTATGGTGTTGCCACCGGCCGCATGTGCACCCGTCAGAGTTGCCAAAGCAAGGCACAAACCCAGTGCAAATTTTTGAATTGATTTCATTTCCAAATACTCCTGGGCTTAGTGCGCAACGAATGTAACGCGGTCAGGTACAGGCTTCGGTGTACCCAACTTGCTCCACCAAGGCATCAACAAGAAGAAGCCAAAGTAGAACAATGTGCCCACTTGCGAAACACGCTCACCGATGGGTGAAGGGGGTTGCACGCCCAAATAGCCCAAGATCAAGAAGTTGATCACGAACACGGCGTACACATATTTGTGCCAGTCGGGACGGTAACGGATGGACTTGACGGGGCTGTGATCGAGCCAAGGCAAGAAGAACATGATGACCACTGCGCCACCCATGACCACCACACCCCAGAACTTGGCATCAATGCCAAGCATGAGTGCAGAAATAACCACAGCACCACCAATGACGCCCATTTTAAGGAAGCCAGGCAAGGCGTTGTTTTTGACTGCCAACACGGCACCCACCAAAACGCAAACGATCAGGACATACATCATCTCGCTGGTAATGGCACGCAACATCGAGTAGTAGGGCGTGAAATACCAGACAGGCGCGATGTGCAAAGGTGTCTTGAGCGGATCGGCTGGAATGAAGTTGTTGTACTCCAAGAAGTAGCCACCAAACTCAGGTGCAAAGAACACGATGGCAGTGAAGACCATCAAGAACAAGCTGACTGAGAAAATGTCGTGAACGGTGTAGTAGGGATGGAAAGGAATGCCATCGAGAGGATTGCCTTTGGCATCTTTGGGCGCGCCAGGCGCTTTGATTTCAACACCGTCAGGGTTGTTAGAACCCACTTCGTGCAACGCAATGATGTGCGCCACCACCAAGCCCAACAGAACCAAAGGCACTGCAATGACGTGGAAGCTGAAGAAGCGGTTCAAAGTGGCATCGCCCACCACGAAGTCACCACGAATGAGCAAAGCCAAATCGGGGCCAATGAAGGGGATGGCGGAGAACAAGTTCACGATAACCTGAGCGCCCCAATAGGACATCTGGCCCCATGGCAACAAGTAACCCATGAACGCTTCAGCCATGAGACACAAGAAAATGGCACAGCCAAAAATCCAGACCAACTCACGGGGTTTGCGATAGCTACCATACATGAGGCCGCGGAACATGTGCAAATAAACCACCACGAAGAACGCAGAAGCGCCCGTGGAGTGCATGTAGCGAATGAGCCAACCCCATGGCACGTCGCGCATGATGTATTCAACAGAGGCAAATGCCAAATTGGCATCGGGTTTGTAATGCATCACCAAGAAAATGCCGGTGACGATTTGAATCACCAACACCAACAAAGACAGCGCGCCAAACACATACCAAAAATTCAAATTTTTGGATGCGTAATATTCACTCATGTGCGCTTTGAACAGCGTCGTCGCTGGAAAGCGATTGTCGACCCAGTTCATGAGCTTTTCGCCAGAAGAGGCGTTGGGAGAAACTTCCTTGAATTCAGCCATGTTGGTTTACCTCAAGCCTTCTTGTCTTCGCCAATCAGCAACTTGCTGTCGGACAGGTACATGTGCGGTGGCACTTCCAAGTTGTCGGGTGCGGGTTTGTTTTTGAACACGCGACCGGCAAAGTCAAAGGTAGAACCGTGGCAAGCGCACAAAAAGCCGCCTTGCCAATCGTCTGGCAAAGAGGGCTGTGGGCCTGTTTGGAATTTGTCGCCTGGCGAGCAACCCAAATGGGTGCAAATGCCCACAGCCACCATGAACTCTGGCTTGATAGAGCGGTGGGTGTTTTTGGCGTATTCAGGCGTGGGATAGGCTTGGCGATCAGAAGCTGGATCGGCCAATTGACCGTCCAATTTCTTCAAGGCTTCCACTTGTTCAGGGGTGCGGCGCATGATCCACACAGGCTTTCCGCGCCACTCAACGGTGAGTTTTTCACCAGGCTTGACATCGGAAATATCAACTTCAACAGCGGCACCGGCGGCTTTGGCGCGCTCGGAAGGCTGGAAAGTGCTGACAAAGGGGGTGGCGACGAAGCCTGCGCCTACGGCGCCAGCACAGGTGGAGGCAATCAGCCACGTCCTTTTGCTGCTGTCGACTGGGGTATCACTCATGAGAATCCTCTAGCGAATCGGTATCAGGGTTAACCGCAGATTGTAGCCGACTGCGGGGGGCTTTTTAAAGTGCCCTTAGTTGGACAGATGTCTTGCCATGCGCATGGCAGATCTAATGCTGGCCGCATCGGCCACGCCCCGTCCGGCAATGTCGAAAGCGGTGCCATGGTCAGGGCTTGTTCGGACCAAAGGCAGCCCCAATGTGACGTTCACCCCCAACTCTACGCCCATGTATTTGACCGGAATCAAGCCTTGGTCGTGGTACATGGCCAGAACCACATCAAATTCTGCTTCGCCCTTGTTTTTTTGACGTGCCCGCATGAAAACAGTGTCTGGGGCGTAAGGCCCCAGGGCCAATATGCCTTCTGCTCTGGCCGCTTGCAAGGCTGGTTCGATGATTTCAATTTCTTCTCGACCAAACAAACCGCCCTCACCCGCATGCGGATTGAGTCCGGCCACCGCAATTTTGGGCGGCCGACCCAAAAGCACCGTCAAAGACTGGTGGGTAATACGCAAACTCTCCAGCACGTTGTCGAAAGTGACGGCGTCTAGGGCCTGGCGCAATGACATGTGAATACTCACCAACACCGTGCGCAACTCATCGTTGGCCAACATCATTCGAACAGGCATTTGCGCCAACGAGACGCCCACATGGCGCGCCGCTTCCGATTGCAACAATTCTGTGTGGCCAGGAAATGCATTGAAGGGGGCGCCTGCAGCCGAAAGCGCCTCCTTGTGAAGGGGTGCAGTCACCATTGCCGCAATTTTTTTCTGCAACGCAGCTTGGGCAGCCCACCTGACACACTCACCCGCAAAGCGCCCTGCCCGCGCGTCAATTTGGCCCCAAGGCAAATGG
>JBIKJX010000196.1:0-4398 GCA_044360785.1 Limnohabitans sp. | reverse complement strand
CTTATTGGCAAGTCCCTGCGCCACCAACCAAGTCAAAGCCAGACTGACGGGCCAGAGCAGCAGCAGTGGTGTGAGCATCCAGTCCAATATCTCGCCAAACAGCGAGCGTTGCTCGCGACGAAATAAAGACAGCTGCCAGTTTTTAGGCTTCATTCAAACAAGCGGGTCATGGGCCTGCTTAGCCAGGAATTTTTTCTAAGCAATAGCCAAGGCCGCGCACGGTCGCAATCCGTATGGGTCCTTTTTCAATTTTTTTGCGCAAGCGATGAATGTAGACTTCAATGGCGTTGTTGCTGACCTCTTCGCCCCATTCACACAGCCGTTCGACCAACTGATCTTTGCTGACCAAACGACCCGCGCGTTGCAACAACACTTCGAGTAAACCTAGCTCTCTGGCAGACAACTCAACCATCTTGCCGTCGATGGTTGCAACACGGCCAGATTGATCGTAGATGAGCGGGCCGTGTTTGATTTGGGACGTTGCACCGCCCATGCCGCGACGCGTTAAAGCGCGAACCCGCGCTTCTAGTTCTTGCAAACTGAATGGCTTGGCCATGTAGTCGTCTGCACCGTAATCCAAACCTTTGACACGCTCTTCGACGCTGTCGGCGGCCGTCAAAATAAGCACCGGCAAGGTGGAGCCTCTAGCGCGTAACTTTTTCAGCACTTCGAGCCCATGCATTTTTGGCAATCCCAAATCGAGGATGAGCAAGTCAAACTCGTTGTTGGTCATGAGCGCGGCATCGGCTTCAGAGCCGCTGGCCACGTGGTCTACTGCGGCACCTGCACTGCGTAAACTTCTGAGCAAGCCATCGGCCAAGACTTGATCGTCTTCTGCAATCAAAATGCGCATGTCTGTCTCCCGGTTTTTGGTATTCGGTTTATGTGCCGTCAGGCTGTTCTCAAATTTTAGGCGAGACTCTGTGGGAATCGAAGAAACTTTATAGGCCTCGTCGCGTCTTTGTATTCCTTTTGAACACATGCGGACTGCAAATTACATGCAGTAAGCCTCCAAACCCAAGGCCACCACGGTGGCAATTTCCACACCCACGGCGTCTTTGAATTCGCTCTCAGCCTGCGCCACCGCCATTTGAAAAGCCGCCAGCCATGCCAAGCCCATCTCGGTAAACACGATTCGCCTCGCCCTTGCATCTCTGCTGTCGTTTTCTCGCCTAATCAGACCCCATGCTTCACACTGGTCTACCAAGTTGCCCATGGCCTGCTTGGTCATGCCTGCGGCTTGCGCCAGTTCGGTTAATCGAGAGCCTTGCAATGAAAGGTGGCGCGTCATGTGGATGTGTGCGGCGCTGATTTGATCCCTGGCCGCCAAATTTGACAGCGCCAGCGGTACCTGATCGTTGTTGGCCATCAAGCTCAAGACCCTTGCGTCAAAACGTCGCATGGCATGACCGAGCAATCGGCCTAAATGGGTTTCACGCCAACGGTCGTCCAAAACCGTCGTTAAACCTTGATTGGCGACTGGAAAGGGGGCTGAACTGTCATTCGTTTGCATTTTCCAATAGTAAAGCAAACTGACTAAAAAAACTATTTACTGATTGAGACAATGGCTTTACAGTACTGTTCAAGCATCCAGTCTTTAATCAACTTTCTGAATGCATCTTTTTTAAACCGTTGATTTTCAAGGAGATTTTCATGAGCGATCAAAACAGCGACAAAACCAAAGCCCTCCAAGCTGCCCTGGCCCAAATTGAAAAACAATTCGGCAAAGGCACCATCATGCGCTTGGGTGAAGGCGAAGTCATCGAAGACATTCAAGTGGTCTCCACCGGTTCTTTGGGCCTCGACATCGCCTTGGGCGTCGGCGGTTTGCCCCGTGGCCGTGTGGTTGAAATATACGGCCCAGAGTCCTCTGGTAAAACCACACTCACCTTGCAAGTCATTGCCGAAATGCAAAAAATTGGGGGTCAATGTGCCTTTGTCGACGCTGAACATGCCCTAGACATTCAGTACGCTCAAAAATTAGGCGTCAACTTGCAAGACCTGCTCATCAGCCAACCCGACACCGGCGAGCAAGCCCTTGAAATTGTGGACAGCCTGGTTCGTTCCGGCGCCGTCGACTTGGTCGTCATCGACTCTGTGGCCGCGCTCACCCCCAAGGCCGAACTCGAAGGCGACATGGGCGACTCTCTGCCCGGCCTCCAAGCCCGCCTTATGAGCCAAGCTTTGCGCAAGCTCACCGCCACCATCAAGAAAACCAATTGCATGGTCATCTTCATCAACCAAATTCGCATGAAGATTGGCGTCATGTTCGGCTCGCCCGAAACCACCACCGGCGGCAATGCGCTCAAGTTCTACGCCTCCGTGCGTCTAGACATCCGCCGCACGGGCACCATCAAGCGTGGCGACGACGCTATTGGTAACGAAACCAAAGTCAAAGTGGTCAAGAACAAAGTGGCCCCGCCGTTCAAAACGGCTGAGTTCGACATCCTTTTTGGTGAAGGCATCAGCCGCCAAGGCGAAATCATCGACATGGGCGTCGAAGCCAAAATCATCGACAAGTCTGGCGCTTGGTATGCCTACAACGGCGAAAAGATCGGTCAAGGCCGCGACAACGCCCGTGAGTTCTTGCGCGAAAACGCCGAATTGGCGGCCGAAATCGAAAACAAAGTGCGCGAGTCTTTGGGCATTCCATTGCTGGCAGAGGCGGTCACTGCGGCTTAATCAACCGTCTTATCAGTTGCGTTCCTTGATCAATGGCTCAGCCTGGGTTTAAGTTGTCCCTCAAAGGACGGGCGTTGCGGCTTTTGTCGCAGCGCGAACACTCTCGGGCTGAGCTGGTTCGCAAACTGACACCCCACGAAGAAGTACCAGGCGAGCTCGCCCAAGCACTGGACGACCTTCAAGCCAAAGGTTTCATTGACGAAACCCGTGTCTTGGAGTCCGTCCTCAATCACCGCGCCGCCAAATTGGGCAATGGCCGAATCAAACAAGAGTTGCAAGCCAAAGGCTTGGCACCTGCGGCCATCACACAGGCCATGCTGAATTTAAAAGATTCAGAACTGGCGCGGGCACAAGTCGTTTGGCAAAAGAAATTTGGCAAGCCAGCGACCGATGCCAATGAACGAGCCAAGCACTACCGGTTTTTACTCACACGAGGTTTTTCGGCGGCAGTGGTTGGCAAAGTCATCAAGCAATCGGGCGCACCCGACGAAGACTTCGAAGCGTAGCGAGCATTGCGCCCGCAGCGCGCACAACGCCTTAGGCGCGAGTCAAAGACCCAGCATCAACTTCAAGTTTTGAACAGCGGCACCACTGGCGCCCTTGCCCAAATTGTCCAGACGGGCAATCACCACGGCATGGCGGTGCGCTTCGTTGCCAAAAACACGCAGCTCCATTTTGTTGGTGTCATTGTTGGCGGTGGCATCCAATTTGCCACTTTCTTCGGCTGGCAACACAGTCACCCAACCACCCTGTTGAAGGCTTTCGGCGTAATGCTCTAACAAACATTGCTGCAAATCTGCAACCTTGGGTTTGCTGGGCAGGTCGTCCAAATGCAAGGGCAACTGAACCAACATGCCTTGCCGGAAGTTGCCAACCGAAGGCAAAAATAAGGGCCGACGGGTCAGTCCGGTGTACTTCATGATTTCGGGCACATGCTTGTGCTGGAGGCCTAAAGCGTAGGCTTCATGCAGGGGTGCCCGACCCGCTTCATAGTCTTCAATCATCGGTCGACCACCACCAGAGTAACCACTCACTGACGGTAAAGCAACCGGGAAATCTGGGGGGACAATACTGGCGCTGACCAGTGGTGCCAAGATAGCGATGGCACCTGATGCGTAGCAACCGGGGTTGCTGACACGCTCGGCTTGAACAACAGCCTCACGCTGCCCAGCCCTCATTTCAGGAAAACCAAAAACCCAGTTGTCATTGACGCGGTGCGCAGTTGAGGCATCGATGATTCGTGGTTTGTGTCCCGTCATGGCATCAATCATTGCCACCGACTCACGTGCAGCATCGTCATGCAAGCACAAAATAACCAAATCAACTTGGGCCATGAGTTCACGTTTGGCTTCGGGATCTTTGCGCCGCTCCGCCGCAATGCTGACCAGGTCAATGCTGGGCATGGCCAGCAGACGTTCGCGAATCAGCAGTCCTGTGGTTCCAGCTTCGCCATCGATGAATATTTTGGCCATTCAGGGCTCTCCCAAGAAATTTTTGACTGCCGTCATGTCAATGTAAGTCACTCGGCTGAAGATTGGTGCGTTGCAACATGATACAGTTGCCGGCTGCAGTGTCCAGTGCTTGTTAAGGGCAAAACACCCTGACTGGCTGGTGATCATAACCACCCTCTGAGAGAAACCTCATGAAGATCCACGAGTACCAAGGCAAGGAAATCTTGCGTCAATTTGGTGTGCCAGTGCCCCGCGGCATTCCGGC
>JBIKJX010000194.1:0-4424 GCA_044360785.1 Limnohabitans sp. | reverse complement strand
AATTGTCAAACTGAGCCAAGCGCGAGAAGGCGACACGCTCCAAATTGAAGCCAAAGTGATGGCTTCAGAAATTCAAATGCGCCCGAGGCGCCAGTTGTTGGTCACGGTCGATGACGGGACTGACACCTGCGTGTTGCGCTTTTTCAACTTCTATCCAGCGCAACAAAAAGCTTTGGCGGTGGGGCAAGTCATTCGAGCCCGCGGCGAGATTCGAGGTGGTTTCTTGGGCTTGACCATGATGCATCCGTCATTCAAGGCGGCCACCGGGCATTTGCCGACCGAATTGACGCCGGTGTACCCCACCTCCGCAGGTTTGCCGCAGGCGTTTTTGCGACGTGCCATCGCGGGGGCACTTTCAAGGGCCGATTTGAGTGAGTCTTTACCAAGCTCCATGGCATGGCCTAAAGCGCCCAAAGTCGCACAAACAGTCAGCTTGCGGCAAGCGCTCACTTTCTTGCACCACCCAACGCCTGATGTTTCGATTGCCGCCCTAGAAGATCGGTCGCACCCAGCCTGGCAAAGGCTCAAGGCCGAGGAGTTGCTGGCGCAACAACTCTCCCAACGCATGGCCAAAATGGAGCGAGACGCTTTGCGTGCCCCCGCGCTTCAAAAAAAGGACCAAGGCTGGTATGACAAATTGCGCGAAGTGTTGCCGTTTCAATTGACCTCGGCTCAGCAAAGGGTGGGTCTTGAAATTGCCCAAGACTTGGCGCGTCCAGTTCCGATGCATCGCTTGTTGCAGGGCGATGTGGGCGCCGGTAAAACTGTGGTGGCTGCGTTGGCAGCCATGTTGGCCATCGATGGTGGTTGGCAATGTGCGCTGATGGCGCCGACCGAAATTTTGGCACAACAGCACTTTGCCAAATTGGTCGGATGGTTGTCACCCTTGGGGGTTCGTGTTGCTTGGTTAACGGGCAGTCAAAAGAAAAAAGAGCGCACCGAAATGCTGGCGCTGATTGAGTCAGGTGAAGCCGCATTGGTGGTGGGCACGCATGCCGTGATTCAAGAGCAAGTGAAGTTTAAAAATTTGGGCTTTGCCATCATCGATGAGCAACACAGGTTTGGTGTGGCGCAACGCTTGGCGCTCAGAGACAAGATGCAAGACACAGGCATGGAGCCGCATTTACTGATGATGACCGCCACGCCCATTCCCAGAACCTTGGCCATGAGTTATTACGCCGACTTGGAAGTGTCGGTCATTGATGAGCTACCGCCAGGCCGAACACCCGTTGTCACCAAAGTCATTTCAGACAGCCGAAGGGACCAAGTGATTGGTCGCATCGGTGCGCAATTGGCGGAGGGGCGGCAAGTTTATTGGGTCTGCCCGCTTATTGAGGAAAGTGAAGCCTTGGACCTGACCAACGCGACAGCCACGCACGAAGAGTTGTCGGCTGTATTGCCGGGGGTGACGGTGGGTTTGTTGCACTCTCGCATGTCGGTCCAAGAAAAGCGTGAGGTCATGGCTCAATTTACACAAGGCACGATGGGTGTTTTGGTCAGCACCACGGTCATCGAAGTGGGCGTGGATGTGCCCAACGCCTCCTTGATGGTCATTGAGCATGCTGAACGCTTTGGCTTAAGCCAGTTGCATCAATTGCGGGGTCGGGTGGGTCGCGGTGCGGCAGCTTCGGCGTGTGTCTTGCTATATGGCACGCCAGAAGGTGGCCGTTTGAGCGAAACGGCTCGGGAACGTTTGCGCGCCATGGTCGATACCAACGACGGTTTTGAGATTGCCAGACGAGATTTGGAAATCAGGGGGCCTGGCGAGTTTTTGGGTGCGCGACAATCGGGTGCAGCACTGTTGCGATTTGCTGACTTGTCGACCGACGAACATTTGTTAGAGTGGGCAAGGCAAACAGCCCCCGTGCTGATTGACAAACATCCCGACATGGCCGAGCGACAAATTGCCCGTTGGTTGGGTGGAAAATCAGAGTTTTTGAAAGCTTAAGACATTGGCATGACCCTGACTGAGTTGAAATACATTGTGGCGGTAGCGCGCGAAAGACACTTCGGCAAGGCTGCCGAGGCTTGCTTTGTGTCGCAACCCACTTTGTCGGTGGCCATCAAAAAGCTTGAAGAAGAGCTGGACGTGAAATTGTTCGAGCGCAGTGCCAACGATGTCAGCGCCACACCGTTGGGTGAAGAAATCATTCGCCATGCCCAACTTGTGTTGGAGCAGGCTGCAGAAATTAAAGAAATTGCCAAGCGCGGCAAAGACCCCCTTGCAGGCACTCTCCGCTTGGGTGTGATCTACACCATTGGCCCTTATTTGTTGCCCGACTTGATGCGTCAAATCATGAAGAAGACGCCGCAAATGCCTTTGATGTTGCAAGAAAATTTCACCGTCAAGCTCATGGAAATGTTGCGCAACGGTGAAATTGATTGCGCCATCTTGGCGGAGCCTTTTCCCGATACAGGATTGGCCACCGCGGCTTTGTACGACGAGCCATTCATGGCCGCTTTGCCCGTGAAGCATGTGTTGGCCAAGAAAAAAACCATCACGGCCGAGCAACTCAAAAACGAAACCATGTTGTTGCTGGGCAATGGCCATTGTTTCCGTGACCACGTTTTGGAAGTGTGTCCTGAGTTTGCAAGATTCTCTAGCAACGCTGAAGGCATTCGCAAAAGCTTTGAGGGCTCCTCATTGGAGACCATCAAGCACATGGTGGCCGCAGGCATGGGCGTCACTTTGGTGCCACGCTTGTCTGTGCCTGCCGAAGCTTTGGCCCAAACAGCGACGCGCAAAAAACACGAAGACCCTGACATTGCCTACTTGCCCATCGTCGACGAAGGCGGTGGTTTGCCGCCCACCCGCCGTGTGGTTTTGGTCTGGCGCAAAAGCTTTACACGCTATGAAGCCATTGCTGCTTTGCGAAATGCCATTTACGCCTGCGAGTTGCCGGGTGTGACAAGGCTCTCTTGAAGCCGATGGACGCACCCTTTGTGACAACAAAAACCATTTTGCATGCGTGAAAAAATCAGTTTGTATTTGGATCTGATTCGCTGGAATCGCCCTGCAGGTTGGTTGCTGTTGTTGTGGCCCACCTTGTCGGCCTTGTGGGTGGCAGCCGATGGTTTTCCCGGTTGGCATTTGATCGTTGTGTTTACGCTTGGCACCATTCTCATGAGAAGCGCCGGCTGTTGTTTGAACGACGTGGCCGACAGAGACTTCGACAAGCACGTTAAAAGAACTGCAGAGCGGCCTGTCACCAGTGGTCGCGTTGGCGTGAAGGAAGCATTGCTGCTTGGCGCTGTTTTGGCTTTGTTGGCCTTTGGCTTGGTTCTGACCTTGCGCACTGAAACAATTGCATGGTCTTTTGTGGCCATGGCAGTGGCCATTGCGTATCCGTTTGCGAAAAGATTTGTATCGATGCCGCAGGCCGTGTTGGGTGTGGCGTTTAGCTTTGGCATACCCATGGCATTTGCCGCTGTGACAGGCGATGTTCCTTGGCAAGCATGGGCGCTGTTGCTGGGCAACTTGTTTTGGGTCTTAGCCTATGACACCGAATACGCAATGGTGGACCGCGATGACGATTTAAAAATTGGCATGAAAACATCGGCCATTACTTTGGGGCAATGGGATGTGTTGGCCATCATGGGCTTTTATGCGGGCTTTGTGGGAATCTGGGCTTGGGTGCTCGAAGCCGCTAGCAAACCCTTGCTGATACTGGGCTTAGCTGCCGCTTGCGTGCAAGCTGCTTGGCACTTTGTATTGATCAAAGACAGAACACGCGAGGGCTGTTTCAAGGCTTTTCGCCTGAACCATTGGGTTGGTTTTGCAGCCTTCGCAGGCGTGTCACTCAGCTATTTTTAATCAACGCACTGGCTTTAGCGCCAGGCAAATGCATTCAGTCTTTGCCAAACTCGTCGCCCAACTCACCGGCGCGTTTTTGCGCGGCCAGCATGGCTTTGACAAATGCTTCTTTCACATGGTCGTCCGCCATGGAGCTTAGGGCCGCGTAAGTGGTCCCGCCTTTGGACGTCACCCGCTGCCTTAAAACCTCGGGCGACTCTGTCGATTGGCGCGCCAAGTGCGTTGCGCCGCCAAATGTGGCTTTGGCCAGATGGTAGGCCTGCGCTTCTGGTAAACCCATTTTGACGCCCGCTTCGGTCATGGCTTCAAGGAAATAAAAGACATAGGCGGGGCCAGAGCCAGAAAGTGCCGTGACAGTATCAAGATCGGCTTCCCGTTGGACCCACAAAAATTCACCTGTGCTCTTTAAGACTTGCTCGATCAAGCTTTGGTCTTCCGCAGAGACGCCTAAGCGTGCAAACAAACCCGTGATGCCTTGGCCCACCAACGCGGGCGTGTTGGGCATGCTGCGTACCACGCGATCGGTTTCAAGCCACCTGGCAATGCTGTCACTTCGAATGCCCGCGGCCACAGACAAGTGAAGCGCTTGTTTCGTGAACGCTGTAACGGG
>JBIKJX010000193.1:0-4427 GCA_044360785.1 Limnohabitans sp. | reverse complement strand
TGCAGTTGCGGCAAATTTTTTTGACCGAAGCCGAAACTCTCATTTCATTTCTCCTAAAACTCTTTTATCTATCAATTCAATCACAGCGTTGTTTTGAAATTCGCTTTTTTGAGGAGCGACTCATACTGCTGAGACATCATGTAGTTCTGAACTTGTGACATGAAATCCATGGTCACGACAACAATGATCAGAAGTGAAGTGCCACCAAAATAGAACGGCACGTTGTACTTCAAGATCAAGAATTCGGGCAACAAACAAACAAAGGTGATGTACACGGCACCGGCCAGTGTCAAGCGCACCAAGATTTTGTCGATGTATTTGGCAGTGTGATCACCAGGGCGAATGCCAGGAATGAACGCACCACTCTTCTTGAGGTTGTCGGCCGTTTCGCGGCTGTTGAACACCAAGGCTGTGTAGAAGAAGCAGAAGAACACAATGGCTGCTGCATAGAACATCACGTAGACAGGTTGCCCTGGCGCTAAGGCAGAAGAGATGTCTTTCATCAACAAAACAAATGCATTGTCTGATTCGCCTGAGCTGAACCAATTGATGACCGTTGCAGGCAACAAAATGATGGACGAAGCAAAAATAGGAGGAATGACGCCAGCCATGTTGAGCTTCAAGGGCAGGTGTGACGATTGACCACCGTACACCTTGTTGCCCACCTGTCGGCGAGCGTAGTTGACCAAGATTTTGCGCTGACCACGTTCAACGAAGACCACAAAGTATGTGACCAACATGACCACCGCAATGATGAAGATGGAAACCAGAGGGCCCATGGCGCCTGTGCGAACCAACTCCAACAAGCCACCGATAGAGCTGGGTAACCCAGCTGCAATACCAGCAAAAATGAGAATAGAGATACCGTTACCCAAGCCGCGCTCGGTAATTTGTTCACCCAACCACATGAGGAACATGGTGCCTGCCGTTAAACTGACCACAGCGGTCATGCGGAAACCGAAGCCTGGAGAGATGACCAAACCAGCTGAAGCTTCCAGAGCCATGGCAATACCAAGAGACTGGAACAAGGCCAGACCCAAAGCGCCAAAGCGGGTGTACTGCGTAATTTTGCGACGTCCTGCTTCGCCCTCTTTCTTGAGCTGCTCGAAAGCAGGCAAGACATAAGTGAGCAATTGCATGATGATGGACGCAGAGATGTAAGGCATGATGCCCAAAGCGAACACCGTGAAGCGCGACAAAGCGCCACCAGAGAACATGTTGAACAAGCTCAGTATGCCGCCCTGCTGACCATTGAAAAGTTGTTGCAGTTGTGCAGGGTCAATGCCTGGAACAGGAATGTGCGCACCCACACGGTAAACCACCAGCGCGAGCAACAAGAAGACGAGACGGCGACTCAAGTCACCGTACTTGCCTTTGTTGGATGCTGTTGCGCTAGTAGCCACTGCGTATTTCTTTCAATTAAGCCAATGAACCGCCAGCAGCTTCAATGACTGCTTTGGCGCCAGCTGTTGCACCAATGCCTGTCAATTTGACAGCCTTGGTCAACGAACCAGTTTTCACAACCTTGACAACTTTTGCTAACTCGCCAACCAGGCCAGCTTGCTTCAGCGTCAACACGTCCACTTCAGCCAAGCCGAGGTTTTCGAGTGATGTCAATGTGATTTCAGCATTGAACTTCAAGAGTTGAGACTTGAAGCCACGCTTGGGCAGACGACGTTGCAAAGGCATTTGACCGCCTTCGAAACCCACCTTGTGGTAGCCGCCTGAACGGGATTTTTGACCTTTGTGACCACGGCCGGCGGTTTTACCCAGACCCGAACCGATACCACGGCCAACGCGACGCTTGGCGTGTTTAGCGCCAGCTGCTGGTTTGATGCTGTTGAGTTCCATCAGATATCTCTCAGAGAACTTTGACCAGATAGCTGATCTTGTTGATCATGCCGCGAACTGAGGGTGTGTCCTGCAATTCGCTGACGCTGTTGAGCTTTCGCAAGCCCAGACCACGAACGGTGTCGCGGTGGTCTTGTTTGCAGCCGATAGGGCTGCGAACCAATTGGACCTTGACGGTTTGTTGTGTTGTCATCGTGTTACCTTTCGGGTTCAAGCGAAGATGTCTTCAACGCTCTTGCCACGCTTGGCAGCAATTTCATATGCTGTTGTGCAATGTGACAATGCGTCCAAAGTGGCGCGAACCATGTTGTAAGGGTTTGACGAACCATGGCTTTTTGCCACGATGTCAGTGATGCCCATCACTTCGAAAACAGCGCGCATTGGGCCGCCAGCAATGATGCCGGTACCCTTGGGAGCTGGCGCCATGAAGACGCGAGCTGCACCGTGCTGACCATAAGCGGTGTGATGAATCGTGCCATTTTTGAGTGACACTTTTTGCAAGTTGCGACGCGCTTCTTCCATGGCTTTTTGAACAGCAGCTGGCACTTCTTTAGATTTGCCTTTGCCCATGCCCACTTTGCCATCGCCATCGCCAACCACGGTCAAAGCTGCGAACGCCAAAATACGGCCGCCTTTAACAACTTTGGTCACGCGATTGACCGCGATCATTTTTTCGCGGAGACCGTCTTCTGGACCGTCACCTTGTGCTTTTGCCTGAAACTTAGCCATTTGTAATTTCCGATCCGTTTAGAACTGCAAGCCAGCTTCACGAGCGGCTTCAGCCAAAGCTTTGACACGACCGTGGAATGCAAAACCTGCGCGGTCAAAAGCCACTTTTTCAACGCCAGCAGCTTTCGCTTTTTCAGCGATACGCTTACCGATCAGTTGGGCTGCATTGGCGTTACCACCTTTGCCTGTTGCGCCCAGTTCTTTGCGAACATCGGCTTCAGCAGTTGAGGCGCTGGCCAACACTTTGCTGCCGTCGCCGGAAACGACGCTGGCATAAATGTGAAGATTGGTACGGTTCACGGTCAAACGTGCCACGCCTTGCTGTGCAATGCGGATGCGTGTTTGACGTGCACGACGGAGACGCTGCTCTTTTTTGGTCAACATGTTGCAGCTCCTTATTTCTTCTTAGTCTCTTTGATCGTGATCTTCTCATCCGCATAACGGATGCCCTTGCCTTTGTAAGGCTCAGGAGGACGAACAGCACGAATCTCAGCAGCAATCTGACCCACGCGTTGGCGGTCAGCACCTTTGATGATGATCTCAGTTGGCGCAGGCGTTTCAACTTTGATGCCAGCAGGCATATCAATGTTGACAGGATGCGAGTAGCCAACTGCCAAGTTCAACTTGGTGCCTTGCGCCGCGGCTTTGTAGCCCACGCCGATCAAGGTCAATTTCTTTTCGAAACCTTTGGTTACACCAGTGACCATGTTGTTCACCAGCTGACGCATGGTGCCGCTCATGGCATTGGCTTCACGGGAATCATTGACCGGGTCAAAGGTCAACTTACCGTTGTCGTTGCTCACTTTAACCAACAGGCTAGAAGCGGTGGCAAGTGTGCCGCCAGTTCCTTTGACACTGATTTGGTCTTGATTGATAGACACATCCACACCAGCGGGGATGGTCACAGGCATTTTTCCTACACGGGACATTTTCTAGTCTCTCCTGCGCTTAAGCGACGTAGCAAAGAACTTCGCCGCCAACACCGGCTGCGCGCGCTTTGCGGTCGGTCATCACGCCTTGGGGTGTGGTGACGATGGCCACGCCCAAACCGTTGAGGACTTGTGGAATGGCATCGCGACCTTTGTAGACGCGGAGGCCAGGGCGACTGACGCGCTCGATGCGCTCAATCACAGGGCGACCTGCGTAGTATTTCAGGGCGATTTCAAGTTCGGACTTACCGCCCGCTGTCTTGACTTGGAAGCCGTCGATGTAACCTTCATCTTTCAGCACCTGGGCAATTGCCACCTTCACTTTGGAAGAGGGAATTGAAACGGAGGCCTTGGCCACCATTTGTGCGTTGCGGATGCGAGTCAGCAAATCGGCAATGGGATCACTCATGCTCATGTTGTATCTCTCCTGCCGATTACCAGCTGGCTTTGGTCACACCGGGAATGTTGCCTTGGAAGGCTAATTCACGGATTTTGGCGCGACCGAGGCCAAATTGACGGAACGTACCACGTGGGCGGCCAGTGATGGCGCAACGGTTACGTTGACGTGTGGGATTTGCATTGCGTGGGAGCTTTTGCAAACCCAAACGGGCTGCTGCGCGCTCTTCGTCGCTGCGTTTTGGATCTTGAGAAATGGCTTTCAATTCCGCGTGTTTAGCCGCGTACTTGGCTACCAATTTGTCTCGCTTGAGCTCGCGCTCGATTAAAGCTACTTTAGCCACGTGCCACCTCAGTTCTTGAACGGGAAACGGAAGCCGGCGAGCAAAGCTTTGCATTCGTCGTCGGTCTTGGCCGTCGTGGTGATGCTGATATTGAGACCGCGCAAAGCGTCAACCTTGTCGTACTCAATTTCAGGGAAAATGATTTGTTCTTTAACGCCGACGTTGTAGTTGCCGCGAC
>JBIKJX010000008.1:0-15316 GCA_044360785.1 Limnohabitans sp. | reverse complement strand
TAGCGGGTTGTGCAGACTTACCTTCAGCTAGCAAACAGTCATTGCTTACCAATGAAACGACCATTCGTCCTCAGCTACTTGAGGTACCTGTAGCGAGTCGAGGTTCTTTGGTGCCTGCTGGGCAAGTCAATCCCAATCATTATCGAGGCTTGTTTGAAGACCGCCGAGCTGCGCGTGTTGGCGATACGCTTACCGTTCTTCTGAATGAAACTACGCGTGCAAGCAAAGACGGTGGAACGATGGCAAGCCGTAGCTCTGCCAATAGCGCGAATATTGGCTTTAATTCTTTAAAAAATCAAGCGGGTAATAACACTTCATCAAGTAGCCGTTCTTTGACTGGCAGCGTGGCCAATGCGGGCGCAACAAATTTTGACAGTAAAGGTGGCTCAACTGCTTCCAATCAGTTTAGCGGCACCATTACCGTGACTGTTTTAGAAGTTTTGCCAAATGGCAATTTGAACGTGGGTGGAGAAAAACGATTGGCAGTCGGGAATGAAGAAGAGGTCATTCGATTTGGCGGCATTGTTTCACCAGTCAATTTACAGGGGAACACCATCCTATCTTCTCAAGTGGCTGATGCTCGAATTGAGTACCGTGGGGCTGGCATCACAGACGAAGTAAAAAATCCTGGTTGGATGACCAAATTATTTGTTCGTTTTTCACCCAATTGAGTTGTATTTTATGAAATACCGCCAAATTATTCATTCCTTACTAGCATTCTCTTTGTTAATTTCTGCCAGTTTCAGTTGGGCAGAGCGACTCAAAGATATGGCAGTTGTGTCAGGACAACGTCCAAATCAGCTCATTGGATATGGTCTTGTTGTTGGATTAGATGGGACTGGCGATAGTTCTGGACCTAACCCGGTGACAGGTCAAACGATTGTGACGATGTTGAATTCCTTGGGAGTTTCAATTCCACCTGGTGTTAATTTGCAATCACGCAACGCCGCGGCGGTGATTGTGACTGCTGAGCTAGCTGCTTTAGCGCGTCCTGGGCAAGCCATGGATGTCACAGTCTCATCGTTGTCCAATGCTCGCAGTTTACGAGGCGGTACGCTGTTAATGACACCTCTGAGAGCTGCTAATGGACAAGTTTATGGTCAAGCACAGGGCTCTGTCGTGATACCAGGCGCCTCTGTTTCCACCAATTTATCTAGAACCACTGTCAATCAACTGTCTTCTGGCCGCATTCCTGGCGGTGCCCTAGTCGAACAAGCGGCACCTGAGGCCGATATGAATCCTTTGGTTGAGTTCAATTTCCACAAGGCAGATTACGTTCAAACAAAACGAGCTGTTGAGGCAATTGAACGAATCTTGAACCCCGCTGACGTTTTTCCTATAGACGCCAGAACTGTCGCAGTTCGTGTGCCAACTGATCGAACACAGCGCATGAATGTCATGTCGCAACTTTTGGAATTGGACGTTGAGAGCTCGTTGGACCTAGCTAAGGTTGTGGTGAATGCACGAACAGGTTCAGTCGTAGTTAACCAGTCAGTTCGTCTTGCACCTTTTGCGGTAACGCATGGCAATTTAACTATTCGTGTCCAAACCAACAATCAAGCAGTACAACCCGGCTTACTTTCGCGCAATCGTGCTGTAATTCAACGCAACGACCGCGTCATTATCGATCAGGGACCCGCTGGTCAAATGATTCAAGTGGACGAAGGCGCTTCACTGGAACAAGTGGTTCGAGCGATCAATATGTTGGGCGCGACACCACAAGACTTGATGTCAATATTGCAGGCAATGAAATCTGCTGGCGCATTGCGTGCTGAATTGGAAGTCATCTGAGATGGCAGATCTTCTATTTTCGGGGTTGATTTCTGCTAAACCTTTAACGTTACCCGTTGAAGACACCGCTCAGATCAAAAAAATCAAGCAAAGTGCGCAGGAATTTGAAGCAGTTCTTTTACGTCAAATGCTTAAAGAAATTCGTTCATCTGCGATAACGGATCCAAACAAGTCCAGTAATTCAAATTACGTACAGATGGCAGATGAGCAACTGGCAAATCTGATGGCAGCGCAAGGTGGCTTTGGCTTTGGCAAGGCGATGGCGGATCAAATGTTGAAGCAGGTCAAGGCAGCCCAACTAATCAATTCTGGCATCAATGCCGTAAAACCATAAATAAACCTGTTTTTCTGCATTAACAGACGACCCAACGGATATAAGACGTGAGAACTGCTGCTCTTTTCGATAGTGCCATGGCTGGCCTGCAATCTGCGCAGGCGGGCATGATGGTGACATCGCAAAACGTAACAGGCTCATCCATTGACGGGTATGTCAGACGTACTTCTAATCCACGCATCAATGGCATGTCACCCACATCCGTGGACTTGACTGGAACCTCATTTGCAGTAGAAGGATTTAGTCGTTATTTTGACAATTTACTGCAAGGGCAGGTTCTTGCTCAACAAAGTAAGACGACTTACAGCCAAACTTTGCTTCAAGCAACGACGCCTCTCGATGCGATGTTGACCGACCCAGCCACATCGTTGGCCTCGGCATTGGGGAATTTTTTCAATGCTGCAGGATCGATTGCCAATGAGCCTCAAAATTTTGCTTACCAGCAAAGTTTGATTGGGACGGCTAGGCAGGTGGCAGATCGAATCAGAGGCATGGCAGATGTGGTGGGTGGTATTTCGACCAACGCATCAAAGGCATTGGCAGATGTTCTTAATCAAGCAAACACCTTGACACCGCAGTTGGCATCTGTCAACGCCAAAATTAGAGCCGCTGCCACGCCGGGCTTGGCGTATCCCTCTGCAGATTTATTAGACGAGCGTGATCGAATCGTGCAGAAGTTACAGGAGTTGGTGGGGGGAACCACCTTGATCAATGAAGACGGAACAGCCAGTTATTTGGTCAATGGGCAGCATTTGGTTGATCGCGAAATTGCAAATACATTTACCAACCATACGGGTACTGCGCCGGTCCGCAGCGATCTCCCTTTAACGAGTCTTCGCATCAAATTGACTTCAAGAGACGTTAATGCCCCAGTATTAACCCCCTTGTTGATGGAAGCTGTGCCTCAACTTGGTAGCAACGGAACGCCATTATTAGATTCAAACGGTAACTCGATGATGATGCCTGGGCAAAGCGTTTTGCAAGATGGTAAAGCCGGTGCATACATTCACCTCATGCAGACTTTTGTACCTACCGTACAAAAGGGAATTGATTTATTGGCTGCTCAATTAATACGTCAGGTTAACAAAGCTGTAAGTGCCACTGGTGGTGCTATTGCACCTATTTTTGGATTTAAATCGACGATAGCGGGAGGTCAGGCCCTGACCAGTGGCCCCTTGCTAAACAACCTTTTTGATCCCACTACCTCTGGCACTGATGCCAGTTATGCAAATATCATTGAAGCGTCAAATCCTTTAAGTAGCCATTACAAACAATCAGTTGAAACGCACTTGACGAAGCCAGAAATTGACGCTCGTTTGTTTACGGTCGTGGGCACATTTGATGTTTCACAATTTAGCAATGTAGATGCCACAGCCTCAGCTTATCTTGAAAATTTGAGAGACAAATTTTCCTCGCCCTTGACATTTATTACCAGCAGCATCGCTACAACGATCGCAACTTGGAAAAATGATAACAAGGCGAATGAAGCCTTGCAAAAAACTTTAATCGATCAAAAGTCAGCAATCACGGGAGTTAATTTAGACGAGGAAGCTGCCAATTTGGTGAAGTACCAGCAGCTTTACAATGCGTCTAGCAAATTGATGCAAACCGGTCGTCAAATGTTTGATACTTTGTTGGGCATGTTGTCCAATTAATGTTCAGGAAATTGAATCATGAGAATCAGTAGCCAACAAGTATTTGATAGCAGCGTTCAGTCCATGCAACAACACACATCTGATGTGGTTGAGGCACAACGTCAAATTTCATCAGGCCAAAAATATCGTTTGGCTTCAGATGATGCGCTTGCTGCGGGCCTAGGGGTCCAAATTGCGTGGGATAAGACTCAGTTTGGCATGTTCAAGGTCAATCAAGATCACATCAACGCCTCTTTGACTTCAACAGATGCCCAACTGAACAGCATCAACATCGCTTTGACTAAGTATCAGCAAATGATGGTTCAAGGTCGCAACGATCCATTGGGTTCAGATGGTCGAAAAATTTTGGGCCAACAAGCTGAATCACTGATTGCGACAGTTACTCAATTTGCAAACGCAAAAGATGCAAACGGTCAGAATATTTTTCGTGCTGAACCTGTATCTTCTGTCCTTGTTGCACCAAGTGTCAGCATGGAAACAGGTCTGAGCTACAACGAAATCATGGTAGGACCTTTAGTGACAGGTAAAGATGTGTTGGCAATCATGACTGCAATCAAGACAAAGCTGTCAGCGGGTAATTCTCCGTCTGATGAAGACATGGTGAACTTTCAGGCTGCTTTGAAACAAGTCACCCGTGCTCAAGTAAAGACCGGTTTGTTGCAGAATCAATTGGATGCCGCCACCGAGGCTGCCGAAGTTCAGAAAACCAACGTTGAGCTGCAGAGAAGTAATCTTTTAGACACCGATTTGGCGACAGCCACAGCCAGTTTGGTTAAATCAAATGCACTTTTGCAAGCGGCTCAATCTGTCATGACCAAACTTGACGTCAACACTCTTTTCCAAAAATTATGAACATTCCAATTGGTTGGCTTATTGCCTTTGCAACAGCGTTTGGCGGTTTTGTATGGCTTGGTGGAGAGCTGCATCAGCTCTGGGTGCCTGAAGAATTTGTCATTATTTTTGGCGCAGCCTTGGGTGCTTTGGTTGCTTCCAACAAATGGCGTAACCTCAAAAATCTCGTCAAAGCATTTGGTCGAATTTTTGTAAGAGCCGAAACAAATAAGTCAGCCAATTTAGCGCTTTTGTGCCTCATGTTTGAGTTGCTTCAGAGGCTAAAACGAGATGGCGCACTGTCAATTGAGAGTGATATTACGGCGCCAAAATCTAGCGCTTTGTTTGCTAAATATCCCGCTGTGTTAAAAAATGACAGGCTTTTGGAATTCATCACAGATTATTTCAGAATGATGATGGATGGCTCTGTGACTTTGAGTCAGCTTGAAACTGTCATGGCCCAAGAAATTGAAGTCTTGAATCAGGAGTCTTTGGAGCCCTCAGATTCCATGGTCACTTTGGCCGACAGCATGCCAGCCTTTGGTATCGTTGCCGCCATTGTGGGGGTGATTCATACCTTGGCTTCAATCAAGATGGGCAAATCGCCTGGAGAGATTGGCGAGAGTATTGCTGCTGCTTTGACTGGAACGTTGTTTGGTGTTTTCAGTGCTTACGCCATGTTTGCGCCTGTTGCTCGAATTCTTGAACAAAATGCTGCGACCAATTTACGACCTTTCGAAGCCGTTAAAGAAATACTGATTGCTTATTACAGCAATTTTTCTGCGCCTGTAGCTGTGGAATATGGCCGCAAAGTTCTTTACACCGATCAGCGTCCCAGTATGTCTGAATTGGAAGCTGGTGTCATGTCAACATCTGGTTCAAGTCTACGCGGATAACAGCTCATGGCGACAATCAAAATTGAGCCAGTTGCTAGACGTGGTCGCCCACCAAAGCGAGAGAGAAGGCATGCTGGAAAAGGGAACTGGAAGTTGGTGTACGCTGACTTTGTGACAGTGCTCATGGCCTTTTTTATTGTCGTTTGGATTTTGCTTTTTGATTTGGTTTCTGAACGTGAAAAGTTTGATAAAACTTGCCTGGATCCACTCAATGCCGCTCTTCAAAAGCAAATCAATGAGGATCAAGTTTTGCAAAAAGGGACCAATCCTTTGCAAATTGAATATTCTCAAGAAGGCCTCAGAGTTACTTTGATGGACACACGTGAACCCATGTTTCAACGAGGTGGTACGACGCTTTCTGAATTTGCCAAACAACAATTCCAAAAAATTACGTCTGTCGTAGACATGTGTCCCACACACAAACTTAAAATCGAAGGCTACACAGACTCAACACCTTATGCTGGTGGCGCAGTAGGCTACGGTAATTGGGAGTTGTCGGGTGAGCGTGCGAACGCAGCACGAAGAGAATTGGTTGCGCAAAATGTTGCTACTGATCGCATTGCCCAAGTCATTGGTTATGGTGACAGCGTGCCTACATTGCCAGAAGACCCTACCAATGCCGTCAATCGAAGAATTTCTATCACCATCTTGCCACCTTTGAAAGAGAAGCGTGATTTGATGATGAACGACAAGAACTGATGGTTCTTTGTCGTTCCAACTGAAACTGCCTTACGGTTGTGTTTTCTGAGGTGTTGCATAACCCCTCAAACTTCCAACATTTTCGATGATGATGTCGCTTGAGTTGGGCATCCGAGAGGCAGCTTTTTTAGCAATCTCTGAAGTTCTAAATGGCCCGTCTACCAACAGATACCTCAGTTCATTCGAGCCATCCACTCGAACAGGAACAACATGGGTTCGCTTGAGCCATTCGTTGTTTTCAATTTCTTTTTGAGCTTCTTGTACTGATGTAAAAGTTTGAAACTCCAAAACGAAATGATCTTCTGGCAATTTCATAAGCCAACGCTGACCCTGTAAGGCCACTTCATTCATCTCGGTTGTACTTGCTGCAGATGAATTTTCTTTGATGGCGGTTGATAAATCATCTGATGACACAGCTTTGATGTTTTTATTTTTGTTTGTGAAAAGACTCAGAATCTTTTCGCCAAATTCAGGGTGTAAAACTGCAGATACAGCCACTGAAATACTCAAGAGCCCGGAAAAAATAATGACCCATGGAAGAATTTTTTTCTTAGGTGATGATAAAGATTTGCCTTCATTGGGCGTTTCTGAATTGATTGCATTCGATGATTTTTGGATTTGTTCAGATTTTTTTGAACTTTGATCGTCTGCATTTAAAGCGGCCGGCTTTGAGGCGCCTAGTGCGCTTGCATTTTTTTCTGATTTGGCCAATTGGTTAAAAAATCCAACGGCAATTTCCTCTGTACCGTTTCGACGCGCTTGTTGTATGGCATTGAGTTTTTGTTCTGGCGTTGGCAAACTCAAAAACCAAGTATTGATCTTTGGATTGTTCTCAAAAACTGAAAGTACTTCAGTTTCACTTGAATCAAACATCAATACGGCACAAATGCCTGCACCAGGAAAATTTTCAATCAGCTTGAGTAAAATTTGAATGTCTTTTTCGCCCAGTGCTTTGGCGTCTTGGATGAGCCAAATTTTGTCAGGCATGCCTTTAGGATTAGGGCGCGTGGCCACTTCAAATGACAAACTGTTCAAAATGGCATTGAAGCGTTCGAGCAGCCCTTCAGTGTCTGCGGGCAACAAGACTTCCAATGACGTTTGTGGAAAGGCGCGATAGATTCTTTGAACCACCAATTCGCCGTAGTAGGACAGCAACGCTTTGTGCTTGCTGAGCAATATCAGACTTTTGTTGTCCTGCCGCAGTGCTATTAGGTAGCTTTCAATTTGCAAACGGTCCGCGGCCCTGAAAAAAATTTCAGGGTTGTCGGAGGCGGTCTGATCGGTGAATCCACTCATATCACGTGGATTCTAGTGTGCTTACCCTCAAGTCATGCGGCCAATGGCACAACTGACAAAGGATTTGGCATTGGTAATGCCTGCCGCTAGGCCTGCAACGGAGCCTTTTTCTGGGTAGCCCATTGAACGCAATTTGTCGATGACGATTTGCTTGATGGAGGCTTCCCCAGAAAAGCTGACCAATTGCTTGTCGCGGTCAATGACCAAATTGGAAACCTGAGCTACGCTGTTGATGCCCTTGACGATGGAGTTTTCGCAACCACCGCACTTGATGTTTTCAACTTCAACTTGAAATGTTTCTGTCATGACATGCTCCTTCTAGAAAGCCCGCTCACTGAATAGTTCGGTAAGCAATTAGTATGCGCTTTTCGAATGATTATCGTCTGATTTAGATCAATCAAGAACCCCTCGACAGCACTTTTGGGGTGGATTTTAGGCGCTCAACGCTTCTTGGCGCACTCTTGGCGGGGGCTATCATGCTCACTTAGAATCAGGGCAAACTTCTTCAACACCAAACTTGGCAGTTTCTAAATGAGCCTCAAAATCGTTGTCTATTCAAAGTCAGCTTGCCCTCAATGCGAGTCTGCCAAGATGATTCTCAAGTCAAAGTCCTTGGCTTTCGAGGAAATCAAGATCGATGACGAAGCCGAGCGCATGGCCTTTTATGAAAAGTGTGGGCCCTCAGTTCGTCAGATGCCCCAAATTTTCATCAACGATCAGCGTGTGGGTGGCTTGGCAGGTTTGCAGGCAGCCCTGGCCCAAATTACGCAGTAGTTTGTCCGTTCAATTTGTCTTGCGTTCGGTGCAAGAAGTCACTGGCATCGTGCCGTTCGTGCAGCTGAGTTTCTAGCGGTCCCATTACCCGGTTGACCATGCGGCCACGTTTGACGGCAGGCCTTGCTTCTATTTCATCCGCCCACCGAATGACATGTGTGTATTCGTGCACCTGTAAAAACTCACCAGAGTCGTAACGCTCACCTTTGGCAAGGCTACCGTACCAAGGCCAAATGGCCATGTCAGCAATGGTGTACTCGTTGCCAGCAATGAAGCGATGGTCGGCCAATCTGCGGTTCAAAACATCCAGCTCTCTTTTAACTTCCATCGCAAAGCGGTCAATGGCATATTCAATTTTGGTGGGTGCGTAGGCATAAAAATGGCCAAAGCCACCACCCAGGTAGGGTGCGCTGCCCATCTGCCACATGAGCCAAGACATGCACTCAGTTCGCTGTGCAATGTCGGTTGGCAAAAAAGCTTTGAACTTTTCGGCCAGGTAAAAAAGGATGGATCCAGATTCAAACACGCGCACAGGCTCAGCACCGCTGTAGTCCATGAGCGCTGGAATTTTGGAGTTGGGATTGACTTCGACAAAACCGCTGCTGAACTGCATCCCTTCATTGATGCGAATCAACCAAGCGTCGTATTCGGCGCCGGCATGACCCAACTCAAGCAATTCTTCCAGCATGACTGTGACTTTGATGCCGTTGGGTGTGCCCAAAGAATAAAGCTGCAAAGGATGCTTGCCGCGGGGCAGGGCTTGTTCGTGTGTGGCACCAGCCACAGGTCGATTGATATTGGCAAACCGGCCGCCATTTGCTTTCTGCCAAGTCCAAACTTTGGGTGGGGTGTAGGAAGAATCAGACATTCAAGAACCTCGTTGAAACAAGCCTCAAGCCTACACGAGAAAAAAGTTTTTGTGACACGGAAAAACACGAACACGTTTAAGTGAGGCCAATACCGAAGCCGACAACCAAGACGAAAAGGCTTAACGCGGCCATCATCTTCAGGCCATAGCTTTGGCCGCCACTGAAGAAACTCAGTGCAGATTTGGAAATCACACTGGCCATCAAAATACCCAGTACCCCCCAACGGGCAATGGGTGGTGCTGCACCCTCGGATGAGGCCAGCTGGGAAATGCCAACGGCCGCTGCATGGATTTCTGCAAATCCGACAATGACTGCAGAGATGAGCGTACCCGGTTCGCCGTACAAACTACCGATCCATGTGGAAGCCAAGCTGATACTGCTGATGCTGAGGGCAATCATGAGCACATGCTTCAATTGAAATGCGCGCTGACTGTGTGTCAAAGCAAAGTTCGAAGGCAGTTGGTCATGTCTAAACAGCAAGATGGCTGTGAGGAGCAGCGACAAGCCACCGCCTAGAAGGGGTAATGCCACCGAAAGAAAAAGTGACATTGAACTGGCCGCTAGCACCAATGCAAACAGCACCAGTGACGAAAGTGTAGAGAGCAACGCTGATGCGCAAGCTACGCCTGTCATCGTGGCGTCTTGTTTTGCCTTGTGACCCAAATCCATGATGACGGCTGTAGAAGAAATCAAACCCGATAAAAGACTGGCGATGGGCATCCCCCACTCAATGCCTTTCATTCGAATTGCCAAATGGCCCAACATGCCAGTGCACATGATGATGACAACCACCTTCCAAATGGCAAAGGGCTTGAGGGCGCCCCATGGATCAATGGCGTTTTGCGGAAGTAAAGGTAAAACAATCAGTGCCGCTGCAAAAAGAATCAAGGCATCTTCTAATTCGTATTCGGTGAGCAATTCTTGGCTGAATTTTCTGAGAGGTTTTTTGAGAAATAAAAGCACAGCGATGATAACCCCCAAGCCAGCTGCGATGTCCTTGGATTTGACGGCCAACCCGCCCAGTAATACTGTCATGGCCAGAGAAACTTCGCCTGTCATGCCGGGGTCGGTTGCATAGGACCTGTAATAACCCACGCCGATTAAAAGGCCTGTAATGCCAAGCGCTAACGCAAAAATGGGCATGCCCATGCTGAATGCCGCAGCGCCCATTAAAGCAGCCACAGTGTGTGTTCTTACGCCAGCCATCATGGCGCCAGGCTGATGGAGGCGCTCTCTCACAATGCCAATGAGAAACCCAACACCCAAGGCGGTCAAAAAGCTCAGGGTTTCTGGGGGGAGGTTCATTGAAACATCTTATGCCTCTCTGTCCAAGAAGATAAGCCCCAAAACGCAGCTATCCTTTAAAATTACAACAATATGTCAGCATCAAAACCGCCATCTTTGTCTACCGTTGCATTTGCAAGATTGGAAGACATGACGCTCAAAATTCGTCAGAGTCGTCAACTCAAGGGTCGTCAAGTGGACGAAGCCGCATTGCAAGAAGTCCAAATACTGCTGCCTTTTGATGGTAACTTTCTCAAACAACGCCGTGATTTGCTCATCGAGCACCTGCACAAAATAAACGATACCTACCGCGGCTTGCACCAACGCCATTTGGTGGCCTTGGCCAAACTGATGAACATCCCCATGGCCGAGGTGTACGAGGTGGCCACTTTCTACCATCACTTTGAAATCATTCCTGATGGCGAACAGTCACCGGAGTTCACGGTGCGCGTGTGTGATGGACTCAGTTGCGATTTGGCAGGTTCTGCAAGCTTGCTTGAACAGCTCAAAGCCAGCCTTGGCACTGGCAGCATCAAAGTGGTTTCTGCACCTTGCTTAGGACGCTGTGAACAAGCGCCTGCTGCCGTGGTGCATCAACACGAAATTGGCCATGCCACCTCACACAAAGTCATGCAAGCGGTTCAAGCCAATGCGATCCATGCTGTGGCCCCTGATTACATCGACTTGAATGCATATGCCGTCGATGGTGGCTATGGCTTGCTGAGAGAAGTCGTGCAAGGCCAGCGTCCTACAGAAGTTTTGTTAAACGCCATGGAAGACTCTGGTTTGCGCGGTTTAGGCGGTGCAGGTTTTCCGGCCGGCCGTAAATGGCGCATTGTGCGTGAGCAAACTGCCCCGCGCATCATGGCTGTCAACATTGACGAGGGCGAGCCAGGTACCTTCAAAGACAGAACTTACTTAGAGCGCGATCCCCATCGGTTCTTAGAGGGCATGTTGATTGCTGCGCATGTGGTGGGCATTGACGCTGTTTATATTTATTTGCGCGATGAATATCACGCTTGTCGCAAAGTGCTGGAGACCGAACTGGCCAAGCTTCAAGCCAATCCGCCTATTGCGTTGCCCAAGATTGAATTACGACGCGGTGCTGGCGCCTACATCTGCGGCGAAGAGTCGGCCATGATTGAAAGCATTGAAGGCAAACGTGGTGAGCCGCGCATGCGTCCACCCTACATTGCGCAAGTAGGCTTGTTTGGCAGGCCCACGCTGGCGCACAACTTTGAAACGCTTTACTGGGTGCGTGATATTTTGCAAAAGGGATCTGAGTGGTTTTCCGGTCAGGGCCGGCACGACCGTAAAGGCTTGCGCAGTTTCAGTGTCAGTGGTCGCGTCAAAAAGCCGGGCGTTAAATTGGCGCCAGCAGGTATCACACTAACCGAGTTAATCAATGAGTATTGCGGGGGAATGCAAGAGGGCCACGAACTCTATGCCTACTTACCTGGTGGCGCTTCAGGCGGCATTCTGCCTGCTTCACTGAAAGACATTCCGCTCGACTTTGATACTTTGCAACCTTATGGTTGTTTCATTGGCTCAGCTGCTGTGATCGTATTGAGTCACCATGACTCTGCGCGGCATGCTGCAGTCAACATGATGAACTTTTTTGCACACGAAAGCTGTGGCCAATGCACGCCTTGTCGTGTGGGCACAGCCAAGGCTGTGCAGTTGATGCAAGCCCCCAATTGGGACAACGTCACTTTAGAAGACTTGAATCAAGTCATGACCGATGCCTCTATTTGTGGACTGGGCCAAGCAGCACCCAATCCCATTCGGTGTGTGCAAAAATATTTTCCACAGGAGATCAATTGAATGAATGCCCCTGTGTCCAAAGAATTGTTGACGCCGCCCACTGTTGAGTTCAAGCTCAACGAACAGACCATCCAAAGTTTTGAGGGTGAGTCTATTCTCAGTGCAGCCAAGCGAAACGGTGTAGACATTCCACACCTTTGTTACAAAGAAGGCATGCGTGCTGATGGCAATTGCCGTGCGTGTGTGGTGGAAATAAAAGGTGAAAGAACGCTGGCGCCCAGTTGCTGTAGGAATGTGATGCCCGGTCTCGAAGTTTTAAGCAACAGCTTGCGCGCCAAGAAAAGCCAAGAGATGGTCTTGGAACTTTTGATGTCTGACATGCCCGATCAAGGGTATAAATGGACAGAATCGGGACAACATGGTGAGCTCAGTGATTGGGCGCAAGTCATGAAGGTGACTGTTCGGCCTGAGCTGCAAAGCGTTCGACGAAAGCAGCCCGCGGCCGACCTGACGCACCCCGCCATGGCTGTTAACTTGGATGCGTGCATTCAGTGCAACCGTTGTGTGCGTGCGTGCCGTGAAGAGCAAGTCAATGATGTGATTGGCTACGCCCATCGGGGTGATCACAGTCAAATTGTGTTCGACTTGCAAGACAGCATGGGCAGCAGCACTTGCGTGGCTTGCGGCGAATGTGTGCAAGCTTGCCCAACTGGCGCGCTCATGCCCAAAACGCAATTAGGCTCTCAAGTGGTCGATAAAAAAGTCGATTCTGTATGCCCCTTCTGCGGTGTGGGTTGCTTGCTCACCTACAACATCAAAGACAATCGAATTGTGAGTGTGGACGGTCGCGATGGGCCTGCCAACCACAATCGTTTGTGCGTCAAAGGCCGGTTTGGGTTTGACTACATTGACCACCCGCAGCGCCTCACCGTGCCACTCATTCGAAAAGCTGGTGTGCCCAAGGATCCAGAAGCAATTCAACACTTGAATCGCAACGCGGCCCATTGGTCTGATATCTTTAGAGAAGCCACATGGGAAGAAGCTTTGGCTTTTGGGGCTGGCAAATTAAAACAATTGCGCGATGCACACGGACCCAAATCATTGGCAGGCTTTGGCTCGGCCAAAGGCAGCAATGAAGAAGCTTATTTGTTCCAGAAATTGGTTCGCACAGGCTTTGGTTCTAACAACGTTGACCATTGCACACGTTTGTGTCACGCCTCCAGCGTGTCCGCGCTGTTAGAGGGCGTGGGGTCCGCTGCGGTTAGCAACCAGGTGAACGACGTTGAGCATGCCGGTCTGATTTTTGTCATTGGCTCCAACCCCAGTGCCAATCATCCTGTGGCTGCGACCTGGATGAAAAATGCCGCCAAACGGGGTGCCAAAATTGTGTTGGCCGATCCGCGCGTCACTGACATTGGCAAACACGCATGGCGCACGCTGCAGTTCAAGCCCGACACCGATGTGGCCATGCTCAATGCGCTCATCTACACCGTCATTGAAGAAGGCTTGGTCGACCAAAACTTCATTCAAAATCGGGCCAGCAATTACGAAGCTTTGAAACAAAACATTCAAGGTTATAGCCCTGAAGCCATGGCACCCATTTGCGGGGTGCCCGCAGAAACACTGCGTGAAGTGGCGCGTGAATTTGCCACCAGTAAGGGCTCGATGGTTCTGTGGGGCATGGGGGTGAGCCAGCATGTGCACGGCACTGACAATGCGCGTTGCCTGATTGCACTGGTGTCGGTCACAGGGCAAATTGGCAAACCCGGCTCGGGCTTGCATCCACTGCGTGGCCAAAACAATGTGCAGGGTGCTAGCGACGCGGGTCTGATACCCATGATGTATCCCAACTACCAACGTGTGAACAATCCTGAAGCACACGATTGGTTTGAAAAGTTTTGGAAAACGCCACTGGACAAGCAACCCGGTTACACCGTGGTTGAAATCATGCACAAGGCATTGGCGGACGATGCAGATCCGCACAAAGTTCGCGGCATGTATGTCATGGGCGAGAACCCCGCCATGAGTGATCCCGATCTGAACCACGCAAGGCATGCCTTGTCATCACTCGAACACTTGGTGGTGCAAGACATTTTTATGACGGAGACCGCATGGTTGGCCGATGTAGTTTTGCCAGCCACCGCTTGGCCAGAAAAAACCGGCACTGTGACCAACACCGATCGCATGGTGCAAATGGGTCGACAGGCCGTGCAAGCGCCGGGTCAAGTCAAAGCCGATTTGTGGATCATTCAAGAAATTGCCAAAGGCATGGGCTTGAATTGGCAATACCAAGGTGAGCACCATGGCGTTGCGGCTGTTTATGAAGAAATGCGCCAGGCCATGCATGAAGTGATCAGTGGCATTTCATGGGACAGGTTAGAGCGCGATTCCAGCGTCACCTATCCCTGTCTGACCGATGAAGATCCAGGGGAGCCCACAGTTTTCAAAGAAAGTTTTGCAACCAACGATGGTCGCGTTCATTTGGTACCAGCCGACATCATTGCGGCCAATGAAAGACCCGACTCAGACTATCCTTATGTCTTGATCACAGGGCGGCAATTGGAACATTGGCACACTGGCAGCATGACAAGGCGAGCCACCGTTTTAGATGCCATTGAACCAGAAGCCACAGCGTCTTTGTGTGGTACCGACATGCTGGCATTGGGTTTGGGGGCAGGGGATGTTGTGACTTTGGCAACCCGCCGTGGGCAAGTTAGCTTGCGTGTGCGCCGGGACGATGGCACACCAAGTGGATCGGTCTTTGTACCCTTTGCCTATTACGAAGCCGCTGCAAACCTCATGACTAATGCGGCGCTCGATCCGGTTGGCAAAATTCCTGAGTTCAAATATTGCGCTGTGTCGATTTCAAAAGGCGGTCAATTGTCTGAATCGGTGGGATTTTTTCAATCAGCCTGAAACAACGCATGCCCTGCGCGGCGCAAATCGCACGCTGGACATGTGTTGCAACCATAGCCCCAAGCGTGCCGCTGGGTTCTGTCGCCCAAGTAGCAGGTGTGGGTGTCTTCCTCAATCAATTGAACCAAGTCAGAACCACCCAGATCTTGGGCCATGTGCCAAGTTTGAGCTTTGTTGAGCCACATTAACGGTGTTTCTAAGACAAGC
>JBIKJX010000192.1:0-4446 GCA_044360785.1 Limnohabitans sp. | reverse complement strand
AAAGACTGGCGCGGTGGCCGCGGTATTTTGGAAAACATCATTCCTTCCAGCACTGGCGCGGCCAAGGCCGTGGGCGTGGTCATTCCTGAGTTGAACAAGAAGCTCACCGGCATGTCTTTCCGCGTACCAACATCCGATGTGTCTGTCGTTGACCTCACCGTTGAGCTGAACAAAGAAGCCACCTACGCAGAAATTTGTGCAGAAATGAAGGCGCAATCACAAGGCGCTTTGAAAGGCGTGCTCGGTTACACCGAAGACAAAGTGGTTGCCACCGACTTCCGCGGTGAGCCATGCACCAGCGTGTTTGATGCTGATGCTGGCTTGGCTTTGGACAGCACCTTCGTGAAAATTGTCAGCTGGTATGACAACGAGTGGGGCTACTCCAACAAGTGCTTGGAAATGGTTCGCGTGATTTCCAAGTAATGCACACTTTCTAAGTGATGCACTCGCACCCCCATCACGCTTCGGCGTGAATGGAAAAAGCCCAACCATTTCTGGCTGGGCTTTTTTTTCGCCTGATCAAACTTGCGCCGATGTCGATCGACGCAAAGAATCAACTCAGGTGCTTGCCGATCAACCCCGCCAATTCAAACATGGTGATTTGCTCTTTGCCAAACACCGGTTTGAGTTTGGCGTCGGCATTGATGGCGCGTTTATTGGTCGGGTCTTGCAAACCTTGCGCCTTGATGTAGTCCCACAACTTTTTCACCACTTCTGTGCGCGCCACCTTGTCGGTGCCAATCACTGCGGCCAAATCTGCGCTGGGCGTGAGGTTGCCCACTGAAGCTTTGCGGGGTGTTTTGCTTGCAGGTGCTTTCTTTGCCGCGGCTTTTTTCGCAGGTGCTTTGGCCGTTTTGGCGGCTCCCTTGCTTGTCGTTTTGCCTGCCGCTGTTTTTGCGCCAGCTGCATATTTGGCCGGCGTTTTGCGAGGTGGAAACTTGCTGGTGCGAGGCTCAAATTCAAACACCACTTTGTCTTCCTCGGCATTCCATGACAAGAACGCTTTGAAGGCGCGCCGTGTGCGATTGCTCACAAACTTTTCTAACAAGTCTGTTTTGCCGGTGCTGAGCAACTTGGCAATTTGTTCGCGCTCAACCACTTGTTGCAACACAATTTTGCCGCTTTTGAAATTACAAGTCGGTGTAGGCTGTGCGTCAGTGGGCACAGCTTTTTCGCAAATGTAATTGCTGCCATGCTCATGCACAGCGCCGCCACATTTAGGGCAAGCACCCAAAGACTCGCTGCCGGTGAAGTCAACGATTTCGCCAGTCTCTTCGCTGTTCTTGTCGTTTCCAAAGTCGAATTCAAGCTTCCAGTTTTTCTCTTCCTCGTTGTACTTCAAAGCAATTTCGGATGTGAAAGGCCAACCCGCTTTAGAACGGAAACCTTCCAAGGGGCCAATCTTTTTGTCGCGAAGGAACTGCTCCACTTCCGCTTGTTCAAAAGTTCTGCCTGCCGGTGTTTTGCCAAACGAGAAACCACAACCTGCAGCAGCTGTGTCGTCAGACGTAGCGTCTTTGCCCACGCAGGCATAGCGTCGATAGTTCTCTTTCACAATACCGCCGCAATTGGGGCAGGGTGTGCTCAAGGTGGCGTAGTCACCTGGGATGGTGTCACGGTCGTACTCTTTGGCCTTTTTGACGATGTGCTCGGTCATGTCGGCAATTTGCTGCATGAAGTCTTCGCGGCTGAGTTTGCCTTGCTCCATTTGCGAGAGCTTGTATTCCCATTCGCCTGTGAGTTCGGGCTTAGACAATTCTTCGACGCCCAAACCACGCAACAAAGTCATGAGCTGAAAGGCTTTGGCGGTGGGAATCATTTCACGGCCATCGCGCAAAATGTATTTCTCGTTGATGAGGCCCTCAATGATGGCCGCTCGCGTCGCTGGCGTGCCCAAGCCTTTTTCCTGCATGGCTTCACGCAATTCATCGTCGTCCACCATCTTGCCGGCGCCTTCCATGGCGCCCAGCAGTGTTGCTTCTGAATAGCGTGCGGGCGGCCGCGTTTTGAGTGGCTTGCTTTCGACCTCACTCAAGCCCACTTTTTCACCCGGTGCCACCGCCACCAAGTTTTGGCCCTTGTCGCCTTCTTTGGCATCGTTCACTTCATCGGCAGCTTCTTTGCCGTAGATGGCCAACCAACCTGGCTTGACCAACACTTTGCCTTCCGTTTTGAAACTGTGGCCCGCTGCCGTACTGATACGGGTGGTGACCATGTACTCGGCGCTTGGGAAAAACACGGCCATAAAGCGGCGTACCACCAAGTCGTATAGCTTTTGTTCAGCATCAGACAGGCCAGAAGGGGCCTGTAAGGTCGGAATGATCGCAAAGTGATCACTGACCTTGGTGTTGTCAAAAATTCGCTTAGAGGGCTTGATATAGCCGTTATTGAGCGCTGTGAGGGCGTGCGGCGCCAAATGCTTCATGCCGCTGTCGGCCAACATGTTGAAAGTGTCTTTGGCCACCGGCAAATAATCTTCGGGCAATGCCCGTGAATCGGTTCGCGGATAGGTCAGCGCTTTGTGACGTTCATACAAGGACTGCGCCAACGACAGCGTGGTTTTGGCCGAAAAACCAAACTTGCCGTTGGCCTCGCGCTGCAAAGACGTTAAGTCAAACAACAAAGGACTGGCCTGTGTGGTGGGTTTGGCCTCTTCTGTCACCGTAGCTTTGGCACCTTTGACCGCCTGCACGATGGCCTCGGCCTCGGCAGCAGACCAGACGCGGTCGGCTTTTTTCTCGGCGTCTTCGGCGTCTTTCTTCCAAGCGGTGTTGAACCACTTACCAGGATAAGTGCCAGCAGCAGCATCAAACTGCGCATGCACCTCCCAATAGTCACGGCTAATGAACTTGCGGATTTGCTCTTCGCGCTCAACGACCACGGCCAAGGTGGGCGTTTGCACGCGACCCACCGTGGTTAAGAAGAAGCCGCCATCGCGGGAGTTAAAGGCCGTCATGGCACGGGTCCCGTTGATGCCCACCAGCCAATCGGCTTCAGATCGGCTGCGGGCCGCATCGGCCAAGCCTTGCATCTGTTGATTGGAGCGCAACTTGTCAAAGCCATCGCGAATGGCTTGCGGCGTCATGCTCTGCAACCACAGGCGTTGCACGGGTTTGCCCAAAGGAATGGTCTGCCCGGCCTTTTGTGTGCCCGCATATTGTTCAATGAGTCGGAAGATCAACTCACCTTCACGGCCCGCGTCACAGGCATTGACCAAAGCCCCCACGTCTTTGCGCTTGGCCTGCTTGACCACCGCATTCAGTCGCGTTTTGGTCTTGTCCACGGGCTTGAGATCGAAGTAGGGTGGAATGACGGGCAAATGGGCAAAGCTCCACTTGCCGCGTTTCACGTCGAATTTTTCTGGCGCCTGAATTTCAACCAAGTGGCCCACCGCGCTGGTGACCACATAGGTTTCACTCTCAAAATGATCCTCATGTTTCTCAAATTTACCTGCAATCGGCGTCAAAGCACGCACGATATCTTGAGCCACCGAAGGCTTCTCTGCTATTACCAATGTTTTCATCTCATACAATCCGGTCTCGCGTGCGCGCATGCGCACGTGTACACACACGGGCACGCGCACACGCGCGCCCACATGTTTTCACCATAACAAATTTTTAACGCCGTGGCCAAAAATAATCTCACGTCGACAAAATCGACCTCAAAGCCTGTAGCCAAGCCTGTCGCCAAAACAAAGGCTCTCCCCGCTTCAGGTCGTCGGGTCCAGGTTCGCCGATCTGGCGTCCACGGCAAGGGCGTATTTGCACTGCAAGACATTGCAGAAGGTGAAACGCTGTTTGAATACGTTGGCGAAGTCATTAGCTGGGACGAGGCGCAAGATCGGCACCCCCATGACCCGTCCGATCCCAATCACACCTTCTACTTCCATGTGAACGAAGACAAAGTGATCGATGCACTGCATGGCGGCAATTCTTCACGTTGGATCAACCACAGTTGCAACCCCAACTGTGAGGCCGATGAAGACAATGACCGCATTTTCATCAAAGCCATTCGCAATATCAAAGCAGGCGAAGAACTCAATTACGACTATGGCCTGATCATCGACGAGCCCTACACGCCCAAGCTCAAAGCTGAATATCCTTGCTGGTGTGGCAGCCCCAATTGCCGCAAAACATTGCTGGCACCCAAGCGCCGCCCTGCAACACCCAAGATTCCAAGCCAGATTAAAAAAATCGAGAAAAAAATCAAGAAGCTGAAAAAAGAGCTCAAGCAGGCCAAAAAGAAAGCTTGAAACAGCTGGCCATGAACCCCAGTGCAAAACCTCAACGCTGGCCGGCTGAAAACATCTGGGAGGCTGTTGCGCCTTCCTTGCCCGGCTTTAGCGTCGAAATATTGCCCGAAATTGATTCAAGCAACACCGAGCTCATGCGACGCGCTCGGGCCGGTCATCACGATCCCATTTTGTTGGTGGCAGAGCGTCAATCT
>JBIKJX010000191.1:0-4456 GCA_044360785.1 Limnohabitans sp. | reverse complement strand
CACGCAACTTTAATTTTTTTGATCGATGCGCTGGCCTGACCATTTCAAACAAGACGCGGCACCCGACTTGAATGTGCAGTTGTCAGTCATGACAGAGGTGGATTTGGCAAGGGTTTCAGCCGTTGAGCAAACGGCCTACAGCCACCCTTGGACGATGGGCAACTTCAAGGACGCATTGAAAGCCGGTAATGCTACTTTTAAATTGGAAGCGGGCGAGCATTTACTGGGGTACATGGTGGCAATGCAGGTCATCGACGAAGTCCACCTTTTGAACATCACGGTGGCCCCTTCTTTTCAAAGACAGGGGTGGGCCCATGCTTTGTTGCAGTATTTGAAATTGTGGTCCTTGCAGCAAGGCGCACAGTGTTTGTGGCTAGAAGTCAGGCAAAGCAACGAACGCGCGTTAAAGCTTTATCAAGCCTTTGGATTTGAACAAGTTGGACTCAGAAAAGACTATTACCCCGCAAGCCGAACAAGCAGAGAGTCTGCCGTGGTCATGCGCATGTCGATAGCATCGGATCCTCGTTAAACTCTAACCATGACTGAAGACCCGAACGTCGACACCCGCTTTGAATTGGACGATCGCCAGCGCGCCATGCTGGCCGAGATGGGTGTGCGTGTGTGGTTGCCTAAAACGCCTGCTGCAACTACTGCCGTAACTACTGCCGTAACTTCTACCTTAACTTCTACCACCCCTTCAACCCCAGCGGTGCCAAAGTTGGTGCCCATGCCAGTGGTTGACATCAGCACCTTGCCTGAAGGCATTGCCACCATGGATTGGCCTGCTTTGCAATCGGCAGTGTCTGCTTGCACGGGTTGTGGTTTGTGCCAAGGCCGTCAGCAGGCGATCTTGGGAGAAGGCTTGCCCAACGCAGACTGGATGATTGTGGGCGATGCCCCCGGTGAAGAAGAAGACAAAGAGGGCATCAGTTTTGCAGGGCCTGCAGGACTTCTTCTGAACAACATGCTCAAGGCCTTGGGCCTGACACGCCAACAAGTTTATTTAACGCATGCCCTCAAATGCCGAACACCGTCAGGACGCAATGCCACGCAAGTTGAGGTTTCGCATTGCGCGGTTTATTTGAGCCGACAAGTGGCCTTGGTTCAACCCAAAGTCATTTTGGCCATGGGCCGAACCGCGGCCATGGCGCTCCTGCAAAGTACCGAGCCCTTAGGCAAGTTGCGTGCTGAAGTGCAAAGTTTTCAGGGTGTACCTGTGGTGGTGACTTATCCGCCCGCTTATCTGTTGCGCAACCAAGCGGACAAAGCCAAGGCCTGGGCTGACTTGTGCTTGGCGGCCAGTTTGGTGCAGTCTTAAGTCTTGCGCTCGCTGGGCCACAGCACGCTGGCAATCGAAACGATCATCAGGCCCATGGCAGCCCAGTCCTGCCAATGCAGTTGTTCGTTCAAGGCCCAAGCACCACTGAAAACGCCCAAGATGGGAATCATCATGACGCTCAAGGTTGACGCCACAGGCGGCAGAGAGCGTGCCAAATAAAACCAAGCTGAGTGTGCAAAGCCAAATACCAACACCGCGTTGTACAGGATGGAAGCCCAATGCGTGGGGGTGGGAGCGACCCATTGGTCTGACTCAAACACAATGGCTAACACGGCAATGACGACACTGGTCATGGCGGTCATCCAAAAAGACAAGGTCAAGGTGGGCAATGGAATGGTGGTCCTTCTGAGCAATTGCGTGCCCAAAGCCCACGTGCTGGCCGCACCCAATGCCACCAAAACACCCACAGGTTTGCCAGACAAATTGACCAGTTCATGCCACAGCAAAAAAATCACGCCAATGGCTGCTGCGGTCACGCCAGTCCAATTGCGCTTTGACAATTGCGTCTTGAAAATAACAGCGCCAATGATGGCCGAGAAAATGGGCATGGTGTAACCCAAAATTGCGGAGCGTCCACTGGACAAAAGGCTGACCGCCAAGATGATCAGGGCATGCCAGAAGAACATGTTGAAAATGGACAATATCAGAAGCTCTTTCCAATACTGCCGGGGTACTTTGAACGGCACCTTCAAGGTCAAGAGAACCAAGCCTAAAACGGGTGTGCCAATGAGCAAGCAAAGCATGCGGTAAGTGAGGGGCGGAAATCCAGTCACACCCAATTTCATGACGGGCCAGTTGAATCCCCAGACCACAGTTAAAAGGGTCAGGACAATCCATTGGCGAGAGGTCAGTGCATGCATGGGGTCTGATCTTAGGCGGAAAATGCAATTTGTGGGGATGGCAGTCGCTGGGAAGCTGTGACCCTTTAAAATCAGGCCATGACCTTCTTAGAACAACTGCAAGGCGCCGAGCGCCAAAACGGCTCTCTGCTCTGCGTGGGCTTAGACCCGGAGCCCAGCAAATTTCCTGCGGGCCTCAAGGGCGATGCCAGCAAAATTTATGACTTTTGCGCGCAGATTGTCGATGCCACAGCTGACTTGACCATTGCCTTCAAGCCCCAGATTGCGTACTTTGCAGCGCACAGTGCGGAAGACCAGCTTGAGAAACTCATGGCGCACATGCGCCGCAATGCGCCCCATGTGCCCGTTATTTTGGATGCCAAGCGCGGCGACATTGGATCAACAGCTGAGCAATATGCCAAAGAAGCATTCGAGCGCTATGGCGCCGATGCCGTCACCTTGTCACCCTTCATGGGTTTTGACTCGGTGCAACCGTATTTGAAATACCACGGCAAGGGCGCTTTCTTGTTGTGTCGCACCTCCAACCCTGGCGGTGACGATTTGCAAAACCAACGTTTGGCATCGGTTGAAGGCCAACCCTTGCTTTACGAACACGTGGCCAAGTTGGCTCAAGGCCCATGGAATTTGAACGGTCAGTTGGGCTTGGTGGTGGGCGCAACTTACCCTGCAGAAATTGAACGTGTTCGCAGCTTAGCGCCCACTTTGCCTTTGCTCATTCCAGGTGTGGGTGCGCAAGGTGGCGACGCTGTTGCCACCATTAAAGCGGGTTATCGTCAAAGCCAGGGCGCCACCACGGGCGCAGTCATTGTCAATTCATCGCGTGCTATTTTGTATGCCTCAGCGGGTGAAGACTTTGCACAAGCCGCACGCAAAGAAGCCGAGCGCACGCGTGATGTCTTGAGAGCTGCTGCTCAAGGCTGATCAAGCAACACCTTGAGGAGCGTCCTCACGCATCAAAGCGTGTGGGGCGCTTTATTTTTGTAGCAAGCGCTTGAGGTATCGACCCGTAAAGCTGTTGGGGTTTTCTGCCAAGGTTTCGGGTGTGCCCACGCCCACCACGGTACCGCCGCCAGAGCCGCCTTCGGGGCCCATGTCAATCAGCCAGTCAGCGGTTTTGATCACATCCAAGTTGTGTTCAATGACCACAATGGTATTACCCGCATCGCGCAGTTGGTGCAAAACTTTGAGCAGCAGTGCAATGTCTGCAAAGTGCAAGCCGGTTGTGGGTTCGTCCAAAATATACAGGGTGCGTCCCGTGTCGCGTTTGGACAATTCCAAAGCCAACTTCACGCGTTGTGCTTCTCCGCCTGACAAGGTGGTGGCCGCTTGACCCAAGCGTATATAACTCAAACCCACATCGAGCAGCGTTTGCAGTTTGCGAGCAATGGCCGGCACGGCGCTGAAGAATTCAAATGCGGCTTCAACCGTCATGTCGAGCACTTGGGCAATGTTTTTGCCCTTGTACAGAATCTCTAAAGTTTCGCGGTTGTAACGTTGGCCATGGCACACATCGCAAGGCACATACACATCAGGCAAGAAATGCATTTCCACCTTGACCATGCCGTCGCCTTGACAGGCTTCACAGCGTCCGCCACCATTGGAAGCATTCACGTTGAAGCTGAATCGTCCAGGGCCATAACCGCGCTCCCGTGCCGCTGGCACTTCGGTCATCAAATCGCGAATGTGGGTAAACAAACCGGTGTAAGTGGCCGGGTTGCTGCGAGGCGTGCGACCAATGGGCGACTGATCCACGTTGATCACTTTGTCGAAGTGATACAGACCTAAAATATCTTCGTGTGCAGCAGGCTCATCATGTGCGCGGTGAATGCTGCGAGCAGCGGCTGTGTACAAAGTCTCGTTCACCAAAGTAGATTTGCCCGAGCCCGAGACACCTGTGACGCAGGTTAGCAAGCCCACAGGAAATGCAACACGAACATCTTTCAAGTTGTGACCGCTCGCGCCCAAAATTTCAATGAAATCTTTGCCAGGTGCATGTCGCTTGGCGGGAACTTCAATGGCTTTTCGGCCCGACAAATATTGACCCGTCAATGAATCGGGCGCTTGCAAAATATCTTCGCAACTGCCTTGCGCCATGACGCGGCCACCGTGCACGCCTGCGCCAGGGCCCATGTCGATCACATGGTCGGCAATGCGAATCATGTCCTCATCGTGCTCGACCACCAACACGCTGTTGCCAATGTCGCGCAAATGTTTGAGCGTGCCAATGAGTCGGTCGTTGTCGCGCTGATGCAAGCCA
>JBIKJX010000190.1:0-4464 GCA_044360785.1 Limnohabitans sp. | reverse complement strand
TCAAAACCTGTGCGCGCCATAGACACCAATTGATCGATCAGGACATCACCTGTTGCGCGGATTTCACCCTTGAAGCCTAAACGGCGGCGAAGTAAGAAGGCTTGGCTGTATGCGCGGCCGTCGGTAAATTTGGGAAAGTGCAAGTCGATGCGCGTCACGCCATCGAGAGAAACCGTCCGAGGATCTGCATCGTTGGGTATGCTGATGACGCTGGGTTGGGTACCTGCAGCGTGTTCATTGAATGACAAAATTTTCATAGGGATCAACTCGGAATCAAGCGAACTCACGCTCAGAATGGCGTGCACCGTTGGCTGCCGCTTTGAAGGGGTCTTGTCCAACGCGGCGCAAGGTTTCAATGAAGTATTCAGCCCGACCTTTTTCAGTGCTAGGTTCACGAAGGGCCAGGTATTTGTTAATCACGGCCTCAATGACTTCAGGCACTTCCGCTGCAGAGAACGAGGGACCAACGACCTTGCCAGGGCCCGCATCACCAGACAAATCAGAGCCATCGGAGCCACCCAGTGTCACTTGGTACCACTCTTTGCCGTCTTTATCGACGCCCAAAATACCAATGTGTCCGCTGTGGTGATGACCGCAAGAATTGATACAACCGCTGATATGCAAGTCGATCGGGCCCAGGTCATCCAATTCATCGATGTCTTGATAACGCTCGGAGATGGCCGCTGCCACAGGAATTGCGCGGGCATTTGCCAATGCGCAATAGTCACCGCCAGGGCAGGCAATCATGTCGTTGAGTAAGCCAATGTTGGGACTGGCCAAGCCAAGGGCTTTGGCTTCTTGCCAGAGTTCAAACAGTTGGCTTTCTGGGACCCATGGCAACACCAAGTTTTGAGAATGTGTTACGCGAGCTTCACCGCGGGAATACTTGGCCACCAATTGAGCGGAGGCTTCGAGTTGCGCGGCAGTGGCATCGCCTGGTGCCAAACCCAAGCGCTTGAATGAAAGCGTCACAGCGCGCAGGTTAGGATTTTTGTGCGCCACAACGTTTTGACGAACCCAGCGTTGGAATGCGGGATCTTGGGTGTTGTCAGTGGCATACGATGCGACCTTGACTGGGGCTTCTGGTTCAACAAAGCAAGCCGCGACGCGATCGAACTCGGCTTGCGTGATGGTGTGCGGACCGCCATCTTTGTTGACGACGTCATCAAATTCAGCTTCAACTTCATCGATGTAGCGCTGGCCTTCAGCTTTCACCAAAATTTTGATGCGCGCTTTGTACAAATTGTCTCGTCGGCCCCAACGGTTGTAAACACGCACAACAGCTTCTAGGTAGTTCATGATCTGTTGCCAAGGCAAGAACTCACGGACCAAGGTGCCAATGATGGGCGTGCGGCCCATACCACCGCCGACCCATACTTTGAAGCCAATTTGACCGGCTTCATTTTTAACCAATTGCAAGCCGACATCGTGCCAACCAATGGCGGCTCGATCTTCGGTTGCGCCAGTGATGGCAATTTTGAATTTACGTGGCAGGAACGCAAACTCGGGATGCAAGGTGCTCCATTGCCGCAAAATTTCTGCGTAGGGCCGTGGGTCTACGACTTCATCGACTGCAACGCCAGCCAATTCATCGGTCGTGATGTTTCGAATGCAATTGCCACTGGTTTGGATGCCGTGCATGTCGACCGTGGCCAACAGGTCCATCACGTCGGCGGACTTGCTCAGTGGAATCCAATTGAACTGAACGTTTTGGCGGGTGGTGAAGTGGCCATACCCTTTTATGAGGCTAGGTGATTTGCCGGGCAGAGTTTTTTGTTGTGCCTGTGCTTTGGCAAACAGTTCGGGATCAGGCTGGTCATATTCTTCAGCAATTTTGGCCAAGACGCTGAGTTGCTTGCTAGAAATTTCGCCATAAGGAATGGCTACGCGCAACATGGGGGCATACCGCTGAACATACCAACCATTTTGAAGGCGTAAAGGGCGAAATTCTTCATCGGACAACTGGCCTTTTTGCCAGCGCTCAAGCTGATCTCGATGTTGAGCCGCGCGCAATTTCACAAATTGGCGGTCGAATACGGTGTATTGGTACATCTGGTGCAGGGGTAAAGTTCGGACTTTGCCGATGAAGTCACGAACTTTACCGACTCTTTATGTCAAAACAAACAACTTATTCGTTTTACATATATTCTTTTTGATCATAAGAGCTGTGTTCGCGCGCTGTGAAAAAAAGCTTGAATGCATCGGTATTTTGAGGGGCTGATACAGTTTCCCTTTTGAGGAGTCCGCAATGAAGTCTTGGCTATTGAGTGGTTTGTTTATTTTGGCGTTGCCAGGCTTGACGGTTCAAGCGCAAACGCCCATCCGAATTGGCGAGATCAACAGTTATTCCGCAATCCCCCAATTTACCCAGCCTTACAAGCAAGGATGGCAGTTGGCCGTTGAAGAAATCAATGCGTCCGGCGGCTTGCTGGGTCGCAAGGTGGAGGTCATTGCACGCGATGATGCAGGTAAGCCTGAAGATGCTCTGCGTCACGCAATTGAACTTAGCAGCCAAGAAAAAGTTGATGTGTTAGCGGGTGGTTTCTTGTCAAACGTGGGCCTGGCTTTGGCCGACCATGCCGCCAAAAACAAACGTCTGTTTGTGGCCAGTGAGCCCCTGACGGATGCCATTGTTTGGGACAAAGGCAATCGTTATACCTTCCGTTTAAGGGCCAGCACCTACATGCAATCGGCCATGTTGGTGGAAGAAGCGGCCAAGATGCCCGCCAAACGATGGGCTACTTTGGCACCCAATTATGAATATGGACAAAGTGCTGTGGCCAGTTTTAAGGAGCTGCTCAAAGCCAAGCGGCCTGACGTTGAATTTGTGGGCGAACAATGGCCAGCTTTAGGCAAGATCGATGCTGGCAGTAGCCTCAGTGCGCTGATGCAAACCAAGCCCGATGCCATCTTCAATGTGACCTTTGGTGCCGATTTGGCCAAACTGGTTCGGGAGGGCAATCAACGGGGCATTTTCCCAAAGGTTCCTGTGGTATCGCTGCTTTCAGGTGAACCTGAGTACCTAGAAGTTCTGAAAGATGAAACCCCCAAAGGTTGGATTGTGACGGGGTATCCATGGGACCAAATTGACACCAAAGAACACGCATCTTTCACTGCCAACTATTACAAAAAATTCAAAGAAAATCCCAAGTTGGGATCGGTCGTGGGCTACGCCACCATGCAAGCTATTTTTGCGGCCATCAAAAAGGCGGGCACAACCGATAACGAAAAATTAGTTTTGGCCATGCGCGGTTTGAAATTTTCAACGCCCTTTGGTCCCGCTGAATTTAGAGCCATTGATCAACAATCCACCATGGGCGCCTATGTCGGCAAGTTAGACCTCCGAGGCAATCAAGGCACCATGACGCAATGGCGCTATGCAGATGGTAAGAACTATCAGCCTACAGACAGTTATGTCAAAGCGCGCCGACCTGCTGCTGCCCAACAATAATCGTCCATTCTTGTTTGATTTCTTGGGTCTGTCGCCTTCACGCTGAATCAACCAAAGCGTGAAGCTGACATGAATTTGGCCAAAGATGCCGCCATGGGCAGGGGCTCTTGGCTCACTTGCGCGGCCAAAAGTTCGCCGCACAATACAGACCAGCTGATACCCCTTGCGCCCATACCTATGCAGACCTGAAGGCCTTCATAGCGTGGGTTTTGGAAAGCACCGACGGCAGGCAGTCTGTCTGGCAAGGCTGCGCGAATGCCGGCCCACGCCTTGGCTGATGAGACATCCACACTTTCTAAGATTTCATCGTGCCAAGCGGGCATCAATTCTGCCCATTGTTTCAAGTTACTCAACTGATCTTGCGATTGTGTCTGTGTATCCAGGTCGAAGCGTTGAAAACTTGAGCCAACAATCCAATAGGGCGAGGGTTGATCTGCTTGGAGAGACGGTAAGTTGCCGATGTAACTTCCATGGCCATTGACAGGAAATGGTGGTAATTTTTCTTTCAGAGCTTGGTTCAATAGATGCATGTCGCCATAGGTGACCTGCCCGCGCAATGGCGTGACAGGAATCAAGGGCGCTTGTCCTGCATCATGCGTTTCATTGAGCGACACGCTGTTGAGCAAATCTTGACATTCATGTGCGTTTGCAATGACGACCAGGTTAGATGTTGCAATGGATTGATTGTGCGCATCAAACAATTGCCAATTTGAGTTGCCACGAACGAGTCTTGCAACTTTGATTCCGAAATGACACTGAATGAGAGGATGGGCCAATTGTGCTTTGACCAAAGCTTGAACTTGAATCCAGCCTGCCATCGGGTGCCAAAGCGCTTGAGTTTCAGGAAGGAGTCCTGCCAATACTTTCTGACTTGTTTTTGCTTCAGAGCTCCAATCGAGTCCGGCTGGTGGCCATGCATCGCCTGTGGGCAACTCTCTTTTACCTGAGTACCGATGCTCTACCAAATGCGCGATGTCCCAATCTTGTCCCATTTGCAACAATGAAGCAGCACG
>JBIKJX010000189.1:0-4468 GCA_044360785.1 Limnohabitans sp. | reverse complement strand
CATTTGCCCTGCACCTTGTGAAGCCGCTTGCACCTTGAATGTGGCCGACGATGCCGTCGGCATCAAGTCCATTGAACACGCCATCATTGACCGTGCTTGGCAAGAAGGCTGGGTCAAGCCCCGTCCTGCTGCGCACAAGACAGGCAAAAAAGTAGCCGTGGTGGGTTCAGGCCCTGCAGGCATGGCCGCTGCGCAGCAATTGGCACGCGTCGGTCACGACGTCACCTTGTTCGAAAAGAACGACCGCATTGGTGGCTTACTGCGTTATGGCATTCCCGATTTCAAAATGGAAAAGTCGCACATCGACCGCCGTGTAGAGCAGTTGATCGCTGAAGGCGTGACCATCAAGACCAGCGTCATGGTGGGTAACTTACCGGCTGACTCGAAAGTCACCAACTGGTCGCAAGAAACCATCAGCCCTGAGCAACTGAAGAAAGACTTTGATGCCGTTTTGCTGACCGGTGGCTCAGAGCAATCACGCGATTTGAATGTACCGGGCCGTGATTTGGCTGGCATTCACTTTGCCATGGAATTTTTGCCACAACAAAATAAAGTGAACGCAGGCGACATGCTGAAAGACCAATTGCGCGCCGACGGCAAACACGTCATCGTGATTGGTGGTGGCGACACCGGCAGCGATTGCGTCGGTACTTCCAACCGCCACGGTGCCAAGAGCGTGACACAGTTTGAAGTGATGCCCCAGCCGCCCGAAGAAGAAAATCGTCCGCTGACATGGCCCTACTGGCCCCTGAAGTTGCGCACCAGCTCGAGCCACGAAGAAGGTTGCACCCGCGAATTTGCCATTTCTACCCAAGAATTCATGGGCGAAAACGGCAAAGTGACAGGCCTCAAAACGGTTGAAGTGGAATTCAAAGACGGCAAATTGGTCAATGTGCCAGGGACCGAAAAAACGTATCCAGCCGACATGGTCTTTTTGGCCATGGGCTTTGTCAACCCTGTCGCAACGGTTTTGGACGCCTTTGGCGTCGACAAAGACAACCGCGGCAATGCCAAGGCAACGACCGATTTCACAGGCGGCTACGCGACCAACGTGCCCAAGGTGTTTGCAGCCGGCGACATGCGCCGTGGCCAGTCCTTGGTGGTTTGGGCCATTCGCGAAGGCCGCCAAGCAGCCCGCTCAATTGATGAATTCTTAATGGGAACCAGCGACTTACCCCGTTAAAATGAACGCAAACAGGGAAGCCAGTCAATCCAAAAATGATTCACACAAGCTTCACCTGAACGCCTTATCCTTCAAAAGCCGGCGATCCCGGCTTTTGCTTTTTTCTACATGACCCTGTCCAACGATCCACTGCTGGTTGAACTTAAAAACCTTAGCTTCGGCTACGGCGATCGTGTCATTTTGAATGACATCTCGTTTGGCATTCCGCGTGGGAAGGTCACGGCATTGATGGGTGTGTCGGGCGGTGGCAAAACCACCGTCTTGCGCCTCATTGGCGGACAGTACCGCGCCCAAAAAGGCACTCTTACATTTGAGGGGCAAGACGTTGGCCAGATGAACACTGAGCAACTTTATGCAGCGCGAAGACGCATGGGCATGTTGTTTCAGTTTGGTGCTTTGTTCACCGACATGAATGTGTTTGACAACGTGGCATTTCCCTTGAGGGAACATACTCAAATGTCCGAAATCATGATTCGTGACATCGTCTTGATGAAGCTCGATGCCGTAGGTTTGCGTGGTGCCAGAAACTTAAAACCTTCTGAAATTTCTGGTGGCATGGGCCGCCGTGTTGCTTTGGCGCGTGCCATCGCGCTCGACCCCGACCTCATGATGTACGACGAGCCCTTTGCCGGATTGGACCCCATTTCTTTGGGCACGGCTGCAAGGCTCATTCGCAGGCTCAACGACAGCTTGGGCATTACCAGCGTGGTGGTGTCGCACGACGTCGATGAGACTTTTCAAATTGCCGACCATGTGGTTGTATTGGCCAACGGTAAAGTGGCGGCGCAAGGCACCCCTGATGAGTTGCGCCAAACCACCGATCCACTCATTCACCAATTCGTCAATGGTTTGAGTGATGGTCCTGTGCATTTCCATTACCCTGCCACTTCGGTGGCTGAAGATTTTGGAAGTGAGGCACCATGAACTTTTTGCATCCTGCCAATATTGGTTTTGCGGTTCGCCAAAAGTTAGCCGACTGGGGCTACGGTGCGCGATTGTTTGCGCAATTGGCCTTACTGTCAGGGCCGTGCCTCAAACGTTTTGGTTTGGTTCGAGACCAAATTCATTTCCTAGGCAACTATTCACTGGCCATCATTACTGTTTCGGGTTTGTTTGTTGGCTTTGTGTTGGGTTTGCAAGGCTATTACACCTTACAGCGATATGGTGCTGCCGATGCGCTTGGCTTGCTGGTGGCACTCAGTTTGGTTCGAGAATTAGGCCCCGTTGTGGCTGCATTGTTGTTTGCGGGTCGCGCCGGAGCTTCTATCACTGCAGAAATTGGCTTGATGCGTGCGGGAGAACAACTCACCGCTCTGGAAATGATGGCGGTCGACCCTAAGTTGCGCATTTTGGCGCCGCGTTTGTGGGGGGGCATATTGGCTTTGCCCCTGCTCACAGCGGTTTTCAGTGCGGTGGGGATTTTGGGTGGCTACGCTGTGGGTGTTTTGCTCATTGGCGTTGATGCAGGTGCTTTTTGGAGCCAAATGCAAAGTGGTGTCGATGTCTTTAAAGATGTCGGCAACGGCATGATCAAAAGTGTCGTTTTTGGCGTCGCGGTTACTTTCATTGCCTTGCTGCAAGGTTATGTGGCGCAGCCAACGCCAGAGGGGGTGGCTTCCGCCACCACCCGCAGTGTGGTGGTTTCTTCGTTGTCAGTTTTGGGCCTGGACTTCATCCTCACAGTGATGATGTTCAGCATTTAAGGAGGACGTCATGCAACGTTCAAAAAATGATGTGTGGGTGGGTTTGTTTGTCTTGGTTGGCTTGGCGGCCATTCTTTTCCTGGCACTCAAGTCAGCCAATTTGTTGCAGTACAGTTGGAGCAAGGATTACACCGTCACTGCCAAGTTTGACAACATTGGCGGCCTTAAACAGGGCGCTGCTGTCAAAAGCGCGGGGGTGGTGGTTGGCCGCGTTGCGTCTATTCAGTTTGACGATGAAAGCTATCAGGCCAAGGTCAACTTGGCATTGGAAAATAAATACGCTTTTCCCAAAGACAGTTCTCTGAAAATTCTCACCAGTGGTTTGTTGGGTGAACAATACGTCGGCATTTTGGCGGGCGCCGATGAGAAAAACTTGGTGGCTGGCGACAACATCGGTTCTACGCAGTCAGCTGTGGTTTTGGAAAATTTAATCAGTCAGTTTTTGTACAGCAAAGCAGAAGACTCAAGCACGGGTAACGCAGGGAAAAAGTAATGAAATTGAAGGGGCTTCAGGTGTCATGGCGCCTGGCATGCGTGGTCTTAGCCGTCTTGTTCTTGCAAGGCTGCAGCTCCCTGCGCGGCCCCGACCCAGCCGATCCCTTGGAGCCCATGAACCGCAAGGTGACAGAATTTAACGATGTGGCCGACGATTTGGTACTTCGCCCAGTGGCCGTGATTTATGGCGAGGTTTTACCATCGGTGGTCAAACAAGGCATCAGCAATTTTTTCAGCAACCAAAGCGATGTGATGTCGTTTTTCAACAGCTTGGCGCAGCTTAAATTGGATGCTGCTATGAAGAATGTGGCGCGCGTTGGCATCAATACAACCATTGGCATCGGCGGCATCATTGACTGGGCAACCCAATTCAAGATTGAAAAACACAAAGAAGATTTCGGCCAGACACTGGCTTACTGGGGCGTCTCCTCTGGCCCTTATGTGGTCTTGCCATTTTTTGGCCCCTCCACAGTGCGCGACAGCTTTGGCTTGTGGGCCGATCACAAGACCGATGTCAATCAACAGTTGCGTGACGTCAGCTCAAGAAATCTCCTGACCGTACTGCGTTTGACGGACAAGCGTGAACGCTTTTTGAGCTTGTCGGATGCCGTCAAACAAGCCTCCCTAGACCCCTACACCTTTACCCGTGATGCCTATTTGCAAAAGCGTATGAATGACATATACGATGGCAATCCGCCCATGGTCGATGATTTGGGGGACGCTGAAGAGGCACCCAATATGGTGGCGCCCAACCGGATTCCCCCGCCATGGAAGCAGAATTACAAATAATCCTACAATTCGGACATCATGAAATTCTTCCTCCGATTTCTATTCGCCATTAGCCTTGCCTTCGGTTTGTCGACTGCTTTGGCCAACGACGAAGCGCCCGATGCCTTTGTCAAACGCATTACCAGCGAAACTTTGGACGCTGTTCGCACAGACAAGTCTCTCAAAGCTGGCGACATCAACAAAATCATGCAGCTGGTGGACACCAAGCTCATGCAACACGTCAATTTCAGACGCATGACAGCATTGGCAACCGGTCCTGGCTGGCGCAAGGCGACGCCTGAGCAACAAGAACGTTTGC